>DATHSE010000152.1:0-3217 GCA_035464455.1 Anaerolineae bacterium
TGCTCGCGCGTCTCGACGGCACAGGGCCCGGCGATGACGACGAGGGGCGCGCCGGCCCCGATCTCCACGGGACCCACGCGGATGCTCGAGCGGTCGGGGTGATGCTCGCTCGAAGCGAGCTTGTAGGGCTTGCTGACGCGGATGCACTGCTCCACCCCGGGCATCAGCTCTACGTGCTGGACACGCTCCACGCCGACGCCCACCACGCCCATGACGATGCGCTCCTCGCCCACCATCACGTAGGTCTCGAGGCCCTCCGCGGCTACGGCCTCCCTGACCGCGTCGATCTGCTCCTGCGCGGCTCCGGTGCGCATCACGATGATCATCTCGTTCTCACCTTCATCCTCTGGTCGGTGCGGTCGTTGGCCGGGTCGGGGCCTGGTCGGCGGTCGGGAGGCAACAAAAAACGCAGGCCCTCTGGGGGTCCTGCGATCGCGGGCACGAGTGCCTCTGCCGCCGGGGTCCACCCGGCCGCCTCGTACCCGCTAGCTAAAGTACCAATACGCGGTCATGTGCTCCCGGACAGTAGCGACCGCCGGCATGGCTGTCAATCCGGGTGCCGCGCCCGCTCCAGCGCCAGGGCCTGCAGCGGCAGCACGGAGAGCGCATCGGTCAGCTCGCCGCTGCGGACCATCTCCATGACCTCGTCGAAGGGGATCCATCTGACCTCCAGCTGCTCGGAACCTTCGGGGCGTGCCTCGCCCTGCTCCAGGTCGGTGGCGAGGTAGGCCACGGCAGCCTCGTCGGTGACCGAATTGGAGAGCTGCCAGCGGCCGATCTCTCGCCATGTCCCGGCCGTCAACCCAGTCTCCTCGAGCAGCTCGCGCCTGGCGCCCTCGAGCGGGTCCTCGCTCGATGGTGAGCCGCCCTCGGGGATCTCCCACGACACCTCGTCGAAGGCATAGCGGTGCTGGCCCACCAGCACCACTCGGTCGTGGTCATCGATGGCGACCACCCCCACGGCGATGTTCTCGAAGTGGACGACGCCGTAGATGCCAGGCTGGCCGTCGGGTCGAGTGACATCGTCGTGCCAAACGGTGATCCACGGGTTGCGGTAGCCCACGCGCCGCTCGTGCCGCGTCCACGGTCCCACCCGCGCCTCGCCCCAGCCGGCGGCTTCGGCGGATACCCGTCGCAGCTTCAAGATTGGATGTGCTCGTCGGGCGCGGCCAGCCCGGCCGACGAGGCCGGCGAGAGGGCGGTTCGGCCGCCGTCCACCCGCCATACCGAACCGCTGACGTATGACGCTTCGGACGAAAGCAGGAAGGCGATGATGCCGGCCGCCTCCTCGGGCGCGCCCATACGGCCCAGAGGTACGTCGGGGCGAGCGGCAGGCGGGAAGAGCTTCTCGTCGAACGGCGTGTCGAACGCACCGGGGGCGAGCACGTTGACGCGGATCCCCTGCCCGGCGCCGATGAGCGCGAGCGAGCGACCGAGGCCCTCCAGGCCGGCCTTGGCGGCGGCATACGCGGGTGAGCGCGACGAGCCCTCGCCGCTGCCGACGATGCTGCCCAGCAGCACCACGGCCCCCCCGGCTGCCCGCAGCAGCGGCCAGGCCAGGCGTGCGGCCTGCCACGCCGCGGTGAGGTCCACGCGCAGGACCTCGTGCCAGTGATCGGGGTCGTCCCAGGGGCCGCTGGGTGGCACGCCCGCCGCGCAGACCAGGCCGTCGAGCCGTCCGGCCGGCCCGGCTGCCAGCCCCAGGGCCCGCTCCAGGTCGCTGGTCTCAGCGGCATCGCCGGCCACGGCCCTGACACCGGCAGGTGCCTGCTCGCGTCGCGAGAGGGAGGTCACCGCCCAGCCCTCATCCGCCAGTCGGGCGGCCGTGGCATAGCCGATGCCGGATGAGCCGCCGGTGACAAGACAGCGGCGTGATGCGCGATCGCTCATGTGATGCATCCTACCCGCCCGCTCCCGTCACGCTCGCGCCACTGTGCGGAAGTCGCCCGTCCGCGCCATCGAATCGGCCTACCATGCGTCATGGCCAACATCGCGATCGTCACCGATACCTCTTCTGACCTCACGCCAGAGCAAGCGGCGGCCACCGGCGTTCGGCTCGTGCCGCTCACGGTGAGCTTCGGGGATGAGACCTTCGAGGCTGTCACCGAGCTCTCCAACGAGGACTTCTACCGCAAGCTGACCGCGCCCGGAGCCCCGCTGCCCAGGACCGCGGCACCCAACCCCAGCCAGTTCGAGACCGCCTATCGGGCGGCGTTCGACGGTGGGGCTGACGGTATCGTCTGCATCACCCTCAGCAGCAAGATGTCGGCCACCTACTCATCGGCCGTGCAGGCCGCGGCCGCCTTCGAAGCAGGCCTGGTGGAGGTCATCGACACGCTCACGGTGGCGCAGCCGATGGGGCTCATGGTGAAGCGCGCCGCCGACCTCGCCAGCACCGGTGCCGGACAGGCGGAGGTCGTCGACCATGTCCTCGACCTCATCGGCAGGACCGAGCTCTATTTCGCGCTTCATACCCTCGAGTACCTGCAGAAGGGTGGGCGCATCGGTC
This sequence comes from Anaerolineae bacterium, assembly GCA_035464455.1. GTDB lineage: Bacteria > Chloroflexota > Limnocylindria > Limnocylindrales > CSP1-4 > JAFMJV01. The sequence continues at coordinate 2,510 of DATHSE010000152.1, forward strand.
GCGCCTCGGCCCTGCTGGGAACGGTGCTCTCGATCAAGCCCATCCTCACCGTCGACGAGGGCGAGGTGGCCACCATCGACAAGAAGCGCACCTTCGCCAAGGCCAGGGCGCGGATCGTCGAGCTGGCAGGCGGGCACTCGGTCGAGCAGATCGCGGTGCTGCACACCGGCGCCGACGACATCGAGGCCTTCTGCGTCGATGTGGCGCGCTCGGCCGGGATCGCGCGCGACCAGCTCGAGGTCAGCCTGACCGGGCCCGTGGCCGGCGCGCACGTGGGTCCGGGCATGCTCGGCTTCACCCGCATCCTGCCTGCCTGAACGCGGCCGAATGGCCCTTCGGCCGCCCAGCGGGTCAGATGTACACTCGCGCCGCTTCGATGCGCTGCGAGCCAGCCCGCCTCGTCCGACCGTACAGGGGCCCGGCGCTCGACTTTGGAGGTGGAAGTCCCGATGACCGCTCCTGAGGCCACCCCCGTGCTGGATGCCTGGGCCGTCGCCCAGCGCCAGTTCGACATCGCCGCCGACCGGCTCGATCTGGATCCCAACCTGCGCGTGGTGCTGCGTGAGGCCGAGCGCGAGCTGATCGTGTCGGTGCCGGTTCGCATGGACGACGGCAGGGTGCAGGTCTTCACCGGCTACCGCGTCCAGCACAACCTCGGCCGTGGCCCCTCCAAGGGAGGCCTGCGCTACCACCAGGACGTGACCCTCA
>DATHSE010000153.1:0-8311 GCA_035464455.1 Anaerolineae bacterium
GGGCGTGGGGCGTGGGGCGTGCGCCTGGCTCGGATCGCTGCATCAGGCGCGGGGCGCATGCCCGGCCCGTCGGCAGTCCACGCCCCTCACACCCCGTCCGTGCCGCCTGCCTGCCTGTGCTCCCCACACCCTGTCCAGCCCCGCACCCCGGTCCGGGCCAAGCCCCACACCCCGATCCATGCCGTGGGTGACTGACCTGACACGGGCGGCCGACAGCTGAGGCCCCTGGGGCATAGGCTGCGCCCGCAGGCTGCCAGGTCAGGCCGAGGTGGCATCGCGTGACCATCGGCCCTGTCGATCCAGTCGTGGCGGGCATGGATGATCAAGACAGCTGATGAGTGAGTCATCCGGGGCATGGCCCGATGGATGTACCCCGTGAGATGCGCCGGTGCGCGATCCACGTAGCGATCGGTGCGTGAGGTGTGGCCGCGCAGCCATGGCCAGGTCGACCAGCTCCCGACCCGCCACCAGGTCCATCGGCCGACCGCATCCACACGCCCGGGCCCCGCGACGAGGAGGCGGCCACGAACGAACCGCGGGCGCGGGGAGCGTGCGCGTAGGGACCGTGCGCCTCTAACGACCAGCGCGCTGCCTGGCGCTCGTTCCAGGCACACGCTTCTACGGGGCTTCGCCGAACGTGCCCGCAGCCCCCAGCCGCGCAGCTCCCAGCCGCCTCAGCGGCTCAGCTGTTCAGGCGAAGCGCTGGCGCAGGAGCGGCAGGACGCGTTCGGCGAAGAGCGCCATCGCCCGTGCCTGGTCGTCGCCCGGGAAGTGGAAGACGAGGTGGTCGAAGCCCCAGTCGAGATACGGCTTGATGCGCTCGACCATCTCCTCGGCGTCGTCGGAGACGATCCAGCGCCGATGCGCCACGTCCATGACCGTCTCGGCCAGGCGCTCCATCTCGCGCGGGTCCTCCACGCCCGTCTTCTGCTCGCCCGACAGTGCCAGCGCGGCCCAGATCTTGGTGTCCTCCATGGCCCGGCTGCGGTCGGTGTCGAAGCTGACCTTCATCTCGATCATCTTCTCGATGGCGTCGCTTGCTCGGCCGGACTTCTCCAGGCCCTCCGCCACGGCCGGCAGCAGGCTCTCGGTGTAGAGCTCGGGCGCCTTGCCCGAGGTGGAGATGTAGCCATCGCCGATCCGCCCTGCCAGGCGTGACGCCGCCGGACCGGAGCCGGCGATGTAGACCGGCACAGGCTCGTCCGGCTTGTCGTAGACGGTGGCGTTGTGCGTCCGGTAGTACTCGCCCTCGAAGGTGACGAAGTCCTCCCGGAAGAGCTGCTGCATGAGCTGCACCGACTCCTTGAGACGGTGGAAGCGCTCCTTCTGGTCGGGCCACTCGGCACCCACGACGACCTCGTTGAGCGACTCGCCCGTGCCCACGCCCAGGACGATGCGGCCGGGCGCCAGGCAGCCCAGCGTGGCGAACGCCTGTGCCACCACCGCGGGGTTGTAGCGCAGGGTCGGAGTCAGCACGCTGGTGCCCAGGATCACCCGCTCGGTCGAGGCTGCGGCCGCGCCCAGCCAGGCGATCGCGTTGGGCGCATGGCCGTCGGTATGCCGCCAGGGCTGGTAATGGTCGCTGGTCCAGACCGAGTCGAAGCCGTGCTCCTCCGCCGAGACGGCGAAGTCGAGGAGCTGCTGGGGGCCGAACTGTTCGGCCGAAGCCTTGTAGCCGAGTCGAAGCATCGTGTCCTTTCGGAGTGCGTCGTGGGCCGCCCCTGCGCGGCCACGTGGGCTGAATCATGCGACCACGACACGAATCCTGTCGAGGGCGGCGCGACGGCGGCCGACCAGCCCTGCCGGCCGGTCATCCCATGCGGGCGCTGACGTTGAGCCGCACGTAGTCGATGGCAAGCACGCCCAGCCGGTCCACGACGCCATTCGCGAGTCGGTAGAGCTCCGCGTCGGGCAGGCCGGTGGCCGGTCGCAGGTAGGGCGTGACGATGTACTCGAGCATGTCGTCGCGGGACTCGAAGGCGATCGTCTGCGGCTGCAGCCAGGCCTCGATGCGCTCGAAGCCGTTGGCTGCCAGGCGCTCCGTCGTCTCGTCGAGCCCGGCCATGTGGAAGACGCCGGCCGTCTCGACGCCCTGCTCGCGCACGGCCGCGATCATGGCCGCGGCGTTGCCCTCGCCACCGCACTGGAACGAGAGCTGGCCGCCCGCGCGAAGGACGCCGCCGATGCCCTCGAACAGCGCGTCGTGATCGATGATCCAGTGCAGTGCGGCCGTCGACATGACCGCGTCCACCGGACCGTCGACGGGGAGCGGCGGAGTCGCCAGGTCTGCCTGGACGTAGCGCACGCGGTCGCCGAAACGTGCCAGGCGACGGGCAGCCTGCGCGAGCATCGACGCCGACCCGTCCAGCGCGATGGCCGTGCCCGTGGTCAGCCGCTCCAGCAGCCGCTCGGTGATACGGCCGGAACCGCAGCCCAGGTCGAGCACGCGCTCATCGCCGGCCAGCTCCAGGCGGTCGAGGGCCGGCGTACCCATGTCCGCGTGCGGCCCCGAGATGCGGTCGTAGTCGTCGCCTCTCCACGGCGCCGGTTCGCTGGTCATGGCTGCAAGCCTACTCGGGGCGCCGCCGAACGACGTGCGCGCCCGCATCCCGCTGTCCTGGCATCCGCGCTATCCTAGGCTTTCGAGGCTTCGCCAGTTTTGAGTAGGTTTGGGAGATTTGATAGTTTGAAGGCCGATGGCAGCGTGGCAAAGCGGCAGCTGCCCGGGACATGGGTGTCGCTATCGGAAGCCTGCAGGCTGCTGGGCGTCTCAGCCTCGTCCGTCCGTCGCTGGGCAGATGCGGGCATGGTGCGCACGTACGTCACGCCAGGGGGACATCGTCGGTTCTCGCGCCATGGCCTGGAGTCGCTGCTGCCGGTCAACCCGACCGGTCACCTGTCGCTGAGCGCGATGGGCGAGACGCCGCTGCGGATGGCGCACGGCTATCGGCGGGCCGCGGAGGGCGGCTTGACCGCGATGCCGTGGGTGGAGGGCCTCGATAGTGCCCTTCGCGATCGGTCGCGCACGCTCGGTCGCGCCCTCCTGGCATCGCTGCTGTCCGCGCTGGACACCGAGGACGAGGTGCAGCGGGCAGCCCTGCTCGCCGATGCTGGGATGGCCTGCGCGGAGTACGGCCGCATCGCCAGCCACGAGCGTCTCGGCAGTGCCGAGACGGCCGAGTTCTTCCTTCGCTTTCGGCGTCCCTTCCTCGACGAGCTCGGGGCACTCGCTCGGCGGCGCGAGCTCGATGCCGCGGCGACGTCGTCGCTCATGTCGGAGGCGAATGCCGCACTCGACGATCTGCTGGTGGCAACGTTACGCGGCTGGGAAGGCGCGGCCGTCGACGCGGAGGCGGCAACGGCGAAGCCGAGCGCGGGCATCGGGACGGGGGAGTGATGGCCGAAACGACCACCATCATCGTGCTCGCGGTCCATGCACGGGATGTCCCGAGCGCGGAGCGAGAGGCCTTTGCTGCGGCCGCGGCTTCGATCGCACGTGATGCGCGTGTCCTCGTGTTGCGCACCTGCCATCGGGTGGAGGTCTACGCTGTCCTTGATCAGTCGGCCACAGGGGACCCGCTGGCGCTGCCTCATCTGCCGCGGGCCGGTCGGCGACTCGAGGGCCTCGATGCGGTGCGCCACGTGTTCGCCTGCGCCGCCGGTCTCGACTCGGTCGTGGTCGGCGAGGACCAGGTCCTGCACCAGCTGCGCGAGTGTGTGGCCGAGCGCCACTCCGGCCACGCGCGATCGGAGGGCGTCATGACGGCGCCATCGAACCCGGCGCACACGGCGCCATCGACGTACCCGGCGCACACGGCGCCATCGGCCTACACGGCCTACCCGGCCGACCCAGCAGCAGCGACCGACCCAGCAGCAGCGGCCGGGCCGAGCGGCTCGGCCGGCATGCACCCGGTCCTCGAGCGGCTGATGCAGACGGCGCTGCACGTCGGTCGGGTCGCCCGGTCACGCCGGGATGGTCCACCACCGTCGCTCGCCGACGTCGCCGTCGACGACCTGAGCGCCCGCCTCGGATCGCTCGATCGGCGGCGCATCCTGATCGTGGGCGCCGGGCCGATGGCACGACTGGCCGGCGTGGCCGCGTCCGGGCATGGCGCTGATGTACTCGTCAGCAACCGCAGCCGCGACCGCGCGGCAGCCCTGGCGCACGAGGTCCATGGCCAGGTCGTGGAATTCGGTCCGCCTGCAGCCCTGCCGCCCGTCGACGGCATCCTGCTGGCTATCGCCGGCCCCTGGCTACTCTCGCCGCCTGCGCGAGCGGCGCTCGTGGGCTCGGCCATCCCCTTGGTGGATCTCTCCTCCCCGCCCGCTCTCGACCAGCGCCTGCGAGATGCGCTGGGACCGCGCTACACCTCCATCGACGACCTCGCTCGACGGCCGCGACATGGGATGCGGGCCCGCGCGCGGCGGGCCCTGGAGCACGAGCTCGCCAGGGCGGAGACTGACTTCACACGCTGGCTCAGCTCGCGCGACGCGGTTCCGGCTATCGCGGCGCTGCGCGCGCGGGCAGAGCAGCAGCGCATCGAGGAGCTCGATCGCCTGTTCCGACGGACCGACCTGGCGTCGCACGAGCGCGAGCTCGTCGAGCAGATGAGCCGGCGACTGGTGGCCGGCCTGCTCCATCGTCCCATCGCCACGCTGCGTGACGATGCCGACGGCGAGCTCGAACGCGCTACCCGCTCCCTCTTCGCGCTGTGACGCGGTCAGGCTGATGTCACGAGCCCTCCGCATCGGGACGCGCGGTAGCGCGCTCGCTCGCATCCAGGCGGGATGGGTCGCCGCGCGCCTTGCCGAGCACGCCATCCCCAGCGAGCTGGTGGTGATCCGGACCGAAGGCGATGAGCGCGCCAGCGACACCGCCTGGGGCGAGGGCGCATTCGTAGCCCGCATCGAGGAGGCACTCTCGCGGGGCACCGTGGACGTGGCCGTCCACAGCGCCAAGGACGTCCCCACCGACGAGCGTCCCGACCTCGTCATCGCCGCGTACCCGGCACGCGAGGACGCGCGCGACGCACTGGTGTGCCGCGTGCCGGGCACGACGCTGGCTGACCTGCCCGTGGCTGCGCGTGTCGGCACCGACAGCCCGCGGCGGTCGGCATTCCTGCGCGCAGCGCGCCCTGACCTGCAGGTGCACCCGCTCTTCGGCAACGTCGACACGCGCCTCGCCAAGCTCGACCGTGGGGAGTCCGACGCGTTGATGCTCGCCGTCGCGGGCCTGGCGCGGCTGGGCCGAGCCGACCGGATCGACCAGATCCTGCCCGTCGACGTCATCGCCCCCGCCCCAGGGCAGGGGTCATTGGCCGTCCAGGTCCGCGCCACGGACGAGGAAGCTCGTCGCGCCGTCCGCCTGCTCGATGACCCGGCGACCCGCAGCGCCGTGGTGGCCGAGCGCTGTCTGCTGAACGCGACCGGTGGCGGCTGTCGCTCGCCGATCGGCGCGTTCGCCCACGTCGGCTCGGGGACGCTCTCGCTGCTCGCCGCCGCCGAGCGGACATTCAGCCCCGAGCCGGGAGCGGCGATCGCGCTGTCACAGGTGATTTGGGCGCGCGGCAGCGGTGCCGTCGACGCCCCTCTCGCACTGGCCGCAAAGCTGGCGGCCCACATCGTCGCCGCGAGAGCGCGCCCGCGGGTGCTGGTCGCCCGCGCCTCTGACCAGGCGGCCCCGTTGCTCGATGCTCTCGACTCGGTCGGCATCGGTGCCGTCAGCGTGCCTGCCATCGAGATCGAGCCTGTCGAGCCCGGTGGTGCGCTCGACCGGGCGCTGGTCGCCGCGCGACCGGGTACCTGGCTGCTCATCACGAGCGCCAATGCGGCCACTGCCACCCTCGCCGGACTGGGACGGGCCGGCGTCGCGGTGACTGCGTTCCGATGGGCAGCTGTGGGCCCGGCGACCGCAGCCGTCTTGCGCGCGCGCCAGGTCCCGGACCCCTTCGTGCCACGTGCCGCCACGGGGATGGCGCTGGCGGACGAGCTGCCGCTCGATACCGACGACGAGGTCCTCCTGCCGCGCACCGACGTGGCCGACGACGCGCTGCCGACCGCCCTGCGAGCGCGCGGCGCCATCGTCACCGAGACGATCGCATACCGCACCGTCGAGGCACCGGCCGCCTCGCGCTCTTCCCTGGAGCAGGCCTTCGACGACGGCCCCGTGGATGCCATCGTGCTCACCAGTGGCTCGACCGCGCGCGGCCTGCTCGCGCTTGCCGAGGCTGGCGTCGCGGATCGGCTGCGGCGCACGCCCGTGGTGGCCATCGGTGAGCCCACCGCGGCCGCGGCCCGCGGCCTGGGCTATCGCGCGGTCTTCGTGTCGTCATCGCCGTCCATCGCGGCGCTCGCCCGCTTCGCCGCCGAGTCGCTGGGCGTCAGGGCGGCCCAGCCAGCAACGGGAGCGAGCGCATGAGCCCCACAGCCCATCGGCCGAGCGAGATCCGGCTCGAAGTCGACATGCCGTTGCCGACCCGGCGCCTGCGCCGCATCCGCCGCTCCGAGGCGTTGCGCTCGCTGGTGCGGGAGACACGCATCGACCCACGCGCACTGGTGATGCCGCTGTTCATCATCCCCGGCAGCGACCGGCGCGAGGTGGTGTCGTCGATGCCCGGCATCGAACGCGTCACGCCCGACCAGGCCGTCCGTGACGCTCGCGCGTTGGCCCAGCTCGGGATCGGTGGTGTCATCCTGTTCGGGGTGCCGTCGGACACGGATGCGCTGGGCACAGGTGGCTGGATCCGCGAGGGTGTGGTGCAGGAGGCGCTGCGACGGCTGCGAGATGCCGACCTCGGTCTCGTTCTGATCGCCGACACCTGCCTGTGCGAGTACACCGATCACGGCCACTGTGGCCCCCTGCTGCCTGACGGCCAGGTCGACAACGACGCGACGCTCGAGCTCTACGCGCGGACGGCCGTCTCGCAGGCCAAGGCCGGTGCCGACATCGTCGCTCCCAGCGGCATGATGGACGGCCAGGTGGCGGCCATCCGTCATGCGCTCGACAGCAGCGGCCTACGCGACGCCGCCATCCTCGCCTATGCCGCCAAGACGGCCTCTGCCTTCTACGGTCCGTTCCGTGATGCTGCCGGTTCCGCGCCCGCGTTCGGGGATCGGCGTGGCTACCAGATGGATCCGGCCAACGGTCGCGAGTCGATGCACGAGATGCAGCTCGACCTGGACGAGGGTGCCGACATGCTGCTGGTCAAGCCGGCACTGCCGTCGCTCGACCTGCTGGCGGCCGCACGGGCCCGCTTCGACGTGCCGATGGGGGCCTACCACGTGAGCGGTGAGTACGCGGCCATCGAAGCCGCTGCCGCCAACGGCTGGCTCGACCGGCGTCGTGCCCACACCGAGGCCGTCACCGCCATCATGCGAGCGGGCGCCGGCTTCGTCATCACCTACGCCGCCGCCGACCTGGCGAGGTGGGTGCGCGATGTCTAGCGCCGCTGGCCCCGTCGATCGGTCGGCGACCACGCTGGCGGTCGACCGCCAGGCAGTACTTCGCGCACGCGCTGAGTCGCTCTTCCCGGGCGGTGTCAACAGCCCCGTGCGGGCCTTCCGCTCAGTCGGCCGACCGCCGCTCATCCTCGACGCCGGCCGTGGACCTCGCGTTCGCGACGCCGACGGCCGCTGGTACCTGGACTACATCGGCTCCTGGGGCCCGAGCATCCTCGGACATGCCGCAGCGCCGGTGGTGGAAGCCGTGCGCCAGGCTGCGCTCGACGGGTTCGCGCTGGGTGCCACCAGCCCGCGCGAGATCGAGCTCGGCCAGCGCATCCAGGCGGCGATGCCTGCGCTCGAGCGACTGCGCTTCGTGTCGTCGGGAACCGAAGCCGTGATGAGCGCCATCCGCGTGGCTCGCGGAGCGACGAAGCGGGACCTGGTCGTCAAGTTCGCCGGTGGCTATCACGGGCACGGAGACAGCCTGCTGGTGGAGGCCGGCTCAGGCCTCGCGACGCTGGCCATGCCGGCATCAGCGGGCGTCACGACCGCGGCTGCGCGGGACACCATCGTGGCGCCCTTCAACGACATCGACGCCATCGGCCGCGTCTTCGGCGCCCACGCTGGACGCATCGCGGCCGTCATCGTCGAGCCCGTCGCGGCCAACGTCGGTGTCATCCCTCCTCGGGACGGCTTTCTCGAAGCCCTGCGCGAGCTGACCACGCGGGACGGTGCCGTGCTCATCTTCGACGAGGTCATCACCGGCTTCCGCGTGGCCCGGGGCGGTGCGCAAGCGCGCTACGGCGTCAGGCCGGACCTGACCACGCTGGGCAAGATCATCGGCGGCGGCATGCCCATCGGCGCCTAC
>DATHSE010000154.1:0-2371 GCA_035464455.1 Anaerolineae bacterium
CTGCTCTTCGGTGCCGAGACCACGTGTCCGGGTGTCGACCGCGGCGCCTCCGGCTGTGCCGCTCTCATCTTCCCCGACTGGCCGCTCTTCGGCGGCCAGCTCATCCCTGCCTTCTCCGACGACCCGACCATCGCCAACCTGCAGATGCGCCAGTTCTCGCACCGCATCGTGGCGGCCATCGCCGGCATCATCGTCCTGGTCACCACGCTGGCGGTGTGGCGTGCGGTGCGGCGCAAGGACATCGACGGGGAAGTCCCCGGCGCAGAGACGATGCTGGGCCTGGTGGGCACGGCTGCCGCCCTGTACGCGGTGCAGATCGTGGTCGGCGCGCTGCAGATCTGGACCACGCTCGAGCCATGGGCCGTGTCGCTGCACCTGTCGCTCGGGTCGCTCATCTGGGTGCTCCTGCTGGCCGGCGCGCTGCACGGCTGGTACAGCGCACGCGCTGCCGTCGGCCGGGCCGCCGGGGCGGCCGGCACCAACGAACCGCTGGCGGCCCCAGCCCAGGGAGCCCCGGCCCAGGGATCCCCAGCCCAGCCGGCCCGAGCCCAGGCGCCCGATGCGACGGCCGAGGCCCGCGGGCTGCGCGTCTCCCACGCGTCCGACCGCGGGGCCAGGCTGCGCGCCTACGTGGCGCTGACCAAGCCGCGCATCATCGAGCTGTTGCTGGTCACGACGGTACCGGCGATGGTGCTCGCCTGGCGCTTCAGCGAGGGCCTCGATGCGGCCCGCTTCGCCTGGCTGGTGGTGGCCACGCTGGTGGGCGGCTCGCTGGCGGCCGGCGCTGCCAACGCCATCAACAACTACCTCGACCGGGACATCGACCTGGTCATGGTTCGCACACAGCGGCGGCCACTGCCCGCGCACGCCATCGCGCCGGAGGACGCGCTCATGTTCGGGCTGGCCCTGACGGTCATCTCGTTCGCCTGGCTGGCCTTCACCACCAACCTCGTGGCGGCCTTCCTGACGCTGCTGGCGGTCGCCTTCTACGTCGTCGTCTACACCATGGTGCTCAAGCGCACGACCCCGCAGAACATCGTCATCGGCGGTGCCGCAGGGGCTCTCCCGCCGCTCATCGGCTGGGCGGCCGTCACGGGCGACATCTCACTGCCGGCCCTCTTCCTGTTCGCCATCGTCTTCTACTGGACGCCACCGCACTTCTGGGCGCTGGCGCTGCGCATCCGCGGCGACTACGCAGCCGCCAACGTGCCGATGCTGCCGGTGACCCATGGCGTGCGCGAGACGACCCACCAGATCGCCCTCTACACCGCGCTGATGGTGGCGCTCACGCTGGTCTTCTTCGCGGTGGCGGAGATGGGCCTGCTGTTCCTCGCCGGCGCGCTGGTGCTGGGCGGGCTGTTCCTGTTCCAGGCCCTGGCCATGGCACGCGAGGGTACCGACGCCCGAGCCGTGCGCATCTACAAGTACTCCATCACCTACCTGACGGCGCTGTTCGCGCTCATCATCCTCGACGTCGCCGTCTTCATCCCGCTCTAGTGGTTTCCGCGCTGGTGGCCGCCCGGCCGGGGTGGCGTGGACCTGCCCGCAGGCTCATCGCAGCGATCCTCGCGGCCGTGGTCCTCCTGCCCATCACGCTGGGCTGCGAACCGACGTTGCGCCAGGAGACCGGCATAGTGGTCGAGGTAGAGTCCCCTGCCCTGGGGCGTGTCGACAGCTTCCGGCTGCTGACGACCGGGGGCCAGGTGCTGACCTTCGACACTTCCTCGCTGGCGTTCAGGCCCGAGTTCCCGGCCGCCCACCTGATCGAGCACCAGGTCATCGGCGACCTCATCGTGGTCACCTATCGCCAGGACGGGCAGCGGCTGGTGGTCACCCAGCTCGATGACGGCGACGGGCCGGGACACTAGCCGTCGCCGGCGAGGTCAGTCGCTGCGGTCGACCATGACCGCGGCGTCGACCATGACCGTGGTGGAGATGACGTCCGCCGCTGCGGATCGCACCTCGCCTGGGGCTGCCGTGACCGCCGGGGGGAGCGCCGATGCCTTGTCGGCGGCTGTCCTGCGGCGCGCCAGCCGCGCGTCCTCGCGCACGGCCTGCCGCTCCTCGTGTCGGATCCAGGCAGCCACCGTGAGCACCAGCGCCAGCACGAACGCCGCGTCACCCCCGGCCCACATGATGAGGCCGGCCCATTGCTGGTCCTGCAGCGGCGTGGGGCCCCAGTCCCGCACGAGCGTGACGTAGTGGTCGTAGAGCGCAGACGGCGCGGAGTAGATCACCAGGCCCAGGAAAGATGACAGCGGCATCCCCACCGCAAGGTACAGGATGCGGCCCCCGTAGCCCATGCGGTGCGGGCTGGGATCGGCGCCGATGACGGGCCACCAGAACAGCAGCGCAGAGCCCAGGAAGAGGG
>DATHSE010000155.1:0-2006 GCA_035464455.1 Anaerolineae bacterium
GGCGCCATCAAGGCCGCACAGGACCACGACGGTCCCGCGCTGGTGTGGTTCGAGATCGAGCAGACGCAGAACGTGCTGCCGATGATGCCGGCGGGCAAGGGGCTCTCCGACCTCATCGAGGACTGGGGCGAGGGCGCCTCCACGCGAGAGGACAAGTAGATGGCGATGAACGATCCCATCGCGGCACCGGACCGGAACGCCGCCAAGGCACGCTACGTTCCCGGCTCGGGCCAGACGCACCGCCACGTGCTGGTGGTGCTGGTGAACAACCAGCCGGGCGTGCTCAACCGCGTGTCCAGCATGGTCCGCAGCCGAAACTTCAACATCGAGTCACTGGCGGTCGGCCACACCGAGCGACCCGACATCAGCCGCATGACCATCACGCTTCGTGGCGACGACTTCGCCGTGGAGCAGATGGGCAAGCAGCTCTATCGCCTCATCGACGTGCTCAAGGTCCAGGACCTGCCCGAGTCCGGTGTCGTGGAGCACGAACTGGCGCTCATCAAGGTGCGCGCCACCGAGTCCCGGCGCAGCGAGGTGCTGCGCATCATCGAGCTCTACAAGGGCCGCGTGCTGGACGTCGGACCGGAGAGCCTCATCATCGAGCACAGCGGCACCGAGCAGGAGATCGACTCGCTGGTGGCGCTGCTCGGTGGCTTCGGCATCAAGGAGATGGTCCGCACCGGCACCGTGGCGCTCAGCCGCGGCTCGGGCGCCATCGACCTGGAAGCCATCCTGCGCGCCGGACCAGAGCCGGCCACCAGCCCCAAGCAGACGTCTGCGACCGAGGAGAGGGAAGCCTGATCATGCCCGCACGCATGTACTACGACAACGATGCCGACCCCGCCGCACTCGACGGCCAGACAGTGGCGGTGCTGGGCTACGGCAGCCAGGGTCACGCACACGCGCTGAACCTGCTCGAGAGCGGCGTCCACGTCATCGTCGGCCTCGCTCCGGGGTCCAAGAGCCGGCCCATCGCACAGGAGGCGGGCCTCGAGGTCATGGACGTGCCCGCAGCCGTGGCCGCCGCCGACGTCATCATGATCGCCGTCCCCGACACCGTCCAGAAGGCGCTCTACGACGCCGAGATCGCGCCCAACCTGGCACCCGGCAAGCTGCTGATGTTCGCTCACGGCTTCAACATCCGCTTCGGCCGCATCGTGCCACCGGCGAACGTCGACGTGGGCATGGTGGCGCCCAAGGGTCCGGGCCATCTGCTGCGCTCGGTGTACGTGGCCGGCGGAGGCGTGCCTGCCCTCTTCGCCGTCGAGCAGGACCCCTCGGGTACCGCCCGCGCCCGCGTCATGGCCTACGCCCGCGGGCTCGGCAGCACCCGCGCCGGCATCCTCGAGACCACCTTCGCGGAGGAGACCGAGACCGATCTGTTCGGGGAGCAGGCGCTGCTGTGCGGCGGCGTCTCGGCCCTGGTCAAGGCGGCCTTCGAGACGCTGGTCGAGGCCGGCTACCAGCCGGAGCTGGCCTACTTCGAGACCATGCACGAGCTCAAGCTCATCGTCGACCTGATGTACCGCGGCGGCCTCAACTACATGCGCTTCAGTGTCAGCGAGACGGCCGAATACGGCGACTACGTGAGCGGACCGCGCGTGACCGAGGGCGCCAAGCAGGCCATGCGCGACGTCCTCGCCGACATCCAGAGCGGCCGCTTCGCCGAGCGCTGGATCAGCGAGTACGACTCCGGCGGCGCCGAGTTCGAGCGCTTGCGCAACGCCGACCGGGACCACCAGATCGAGCAGGTCGGTGCGCAGCTGCGCTCCCAGATGACCTGGCTCGACCCGGTCGAGGTCAGCGCTGGCCAGGCCCAGGCAAGCACCAGCAAGGCCGTCGCTCCCGGGAGCGGCAAGGGGGGAGCCTGATGAACGCCGACGTACCAGTACGTATCTTCGACACCACCCTGCGCGATGGTGAGCAGGCGCCCGGCGCCGGTCTCACCGTGGCCGAGAAGATCAAGGTCGCGCGCCAGCTCGCGCGCCTCAATGTCGACGTCA
>DATHSE010000156.1:0-22559 GCA_035464455.1 Anaerolineae bacterium
GGGGCCGTGCTGCGACGCTCGTGTGCCTGCCACGCACATCCCGAGCGCGTCGCGCGTGGCTATCGCGGAACGCCACGCCGACGAGCGTGTCACGCCGACGAGCGCGCTAGGCGGTCGCCTCCTGGACTCCGAAGATGGTGCCGGGGCCCTTCGACTTCGCCTCGGCCAGGGCGGCCTCCGACGCGGCCACCAACTCCGCACCGCTGGCACCATCCGCGGGGTGGTGCACGACCGCGGCGCTGACGCTGATGTCGCTGCCGCCGATGGGGGGCAGCTCGGCGATGGCATCGCGCAGGCGTAGGGCCACCATCCCCCCAGCATCGCCGGGAGCGATGACCACGAACTCGTCCTCGCCGAAGCGGGCCACCGTGTCGAGCAGACGGACGCGATCAGCGATGGCGCTCGCTACGTGGCGCAGCACCTCGTCGGCCACGCGCGCTCCCTTGGCTTGGCTGATCTGGGACAAGCCATCGACATCCAGGACGACCACGGCCAGCGGAGTGCCCTGGCGGGTGGCGCGCGCGATCTCCAGCTCGAGCATGCGCTCGAAGGTGACGCGATTGGCGAGGCCGGTGAGTCGATCGGTGTGGGAGAGCCGGTCCGCGTGATCGGATCGCTCCCAGGCCGTGTTTCGCAGACGGGCCTGTCGGATGGTCACGGCGGCAAGGTCGGCGATGGCCAGGACGGCATCAGGAGCCTCGTGCAGGGGCGGCTCGGGGCCATTCCAACCCAGCACCAGCAGGCCCTCCACGGAGGAGCCGTCCTCGTCCTCGACGACCAGCGGCGTGAGCAGGCAGCAGCGGGACTGGGACAGCACCGTGCTGAAGCCCTCGGGCACCTCCGCGCAGAGGACCGTCTGGCGATCGGAGACGGACTCGGTCACGCTGGCGCCCGCGGCGCTGACCGGCAGCGCCAACTCTCCGTCGAGGGAGAGCAACACGTCGGCATCGGCGTCGTACAGCAGGATGGCCACGGCGTCCGCGTCGGCGACGCTACGAGCCTGTGCTGACAGGGCGGCCAGCTTGCTGTCGAAGGTGCCGCCGCGGGCCACCACGCGGGCAGCATCGAGGAGACTGAAGGACACGGGTCGCTCGGCCATGGTCCGGATGATAGTCGCAGCACCAAGCCCACCATCCACCGAGGCCGGCGCGCACCGAGCGGGTGGCGCGTTGGCGCACCGCTTTCGCATCGCGACCGCCTGCCGACTCAGCCCAGTGCCGCGGCCTCGGTAAGCAGCCTGCGGTAGGTCTCGGGGTCGACGTTGCCGCCGCTGACCACCATCACCGTGTCACCGTCCTCGGCATTGGGCAGTGCCGACCCATGGCGCAGCCAGGCCGCGATGGCGAGGGCCCCGGAGGGCTCGGCCACGATGCGTGACCGGGTGGCGGCCTCGACCATGGCGCGCCTGATGTCGTCTTCGCTGACGGTGACCACATCGTCGAGCAGGCGCCGAAGATGGGCGAAAGGGATGCGGCCGACCGCACTGGTGCGCACGCCGTCGGCGATGGTGCGGCCGGTCAGCTCCGGTGGCCAGCGCACGATGCGGTCCTCGCGGATGGACTCGGCTGTGTCGGCTGCCAGCTCCGGCTCCACGCCGATGACGGCCGCGTCGGGGCGCAGCCCCTTGACGGCCACGCAGACGCCCGATGAGAGGCCGCCGCCGCCGATGGGCACCAGCACCGTGAGCGGCTCGTTGGCGCGGCCCAGCTCGGCCATCTGCTCCACGATCTCAAGGCCCACCGTGCCCTGCCCGGCCACGATCCGAGCGTCGTCGAACGAGGGGATGAGCACGAGACCGTGCTCGGCCGCCAGCTCATCGGCTCGCCGGATGCGCTCCTCGTTGTCGGCGCCCACGAAGTCGATCTCGGCTCCATCGGCCCGCACGCCGGCGACCTTGATGGCCGGAGCGTCCTCGGGCATGACGATGACCGCGCGCATCCCCAGCATGCGCGCCGCGCGAGCGATGCCCTGGGCATGGTTGCCGCTGGAGTGCGTCACCACGCCCCGGGAGCGCTCCTGGGGTGACAGCGTGGCGAGCGCGTTGTAGGCGCCACGTATCTTGAACGCACCGATCGGCTGCAGGTTCTCCGGCTTCAGCCACGCGCGCGCCGCGCCGATCTCGTCGTCGAAGGGTCCGAAGGCGAGCAGGGGCGTGCGCAGCGCGACGCCGATGAGGCAGTCTGCCGCCGCCTGCACGTCGGCCAGGGTGACCTGGTCAGGAATGCTGTCGTGGTTCGTCACGTCGGTATACTGCCGCCACCGCGAGCGCAACGCAGGAGGCGTCCATCGACCGTGACCATCTGGGTCGTCAGCACATGACCATCAGGGTCGTCAGCACACACGATCGCGCGAGCGACCTGCCGCCGTCGCCGAGTCGCCGAGCATCACGCGTGGCCGATCTCCGCCACGCCTACGGCTTCGATGACGTATCCCTCGCTCCCGGCACACGCACGGTCGAGCCCGATGACGTGGATACTTCGGTCGAGCTGGCCGGCCTGAAGCTGGCCATCCCGGTGCTGGCGGCAGCCATGGATGCCGTCGTGGACGTGCGCTCGGCCGGCGTGCTGGCTGGCTTGGGTGGCTTGGCGGTGATGAACCTCGAGGGCGTGCAGGCGCGCTACGAAGAGCCGGCTGCAGTGCTCGAACGCATCGCCACCGCTTCAGCCGACGAGGTGCAGGCGGTCCTGTCCGGCGCCTACGAGCCGCCCATCAGGCACGAGCTCGTGGCCCGACGTATCCAGGAGCTGCACGCGGCCGGGTCGCCGGCCTTCATCTCGGCGACGCCCGCGGCGGCCCGACACTGGGGCCCCATCTGCGCCGAGCTGGGTGCCGACGCCTTCCTGGTGCAGTCGCAGGTCTCCTCGCCGCAGCACCTCGCGTCCGGCTATCAACCGCTGGAGCTGGCCGAGTTCACCCGGCTCATGGGCATCCCGGTGGCGGTCGGCAACACCACCTCCTATGCCGCAGCGGCCGCACTGATGGAGCAGGGCATCGCTGCCATCTTCGTGGGTGTCGGCCCCGGCGCCGCCTGCACCACGCGCGAGGTGCTGGGCATCGGCGTGCCGCAGGTGACAGCCATCGCCGACGTCGCGGCCGCGCGCGACGACCACTACGACCGCACCGGCCGGTACGTGCCGGTCATCGGCGACGGCGGCATGCGTCGGGGCGGCGAGATGGCCAAGGCCATCGCCGCGGGTGCTGATGCACTGATGCTGGGCTCACCCCTTGCGCGGGCCGAAGAGGCGCCCGGCCACGGCACCAACTGGGGCATGGACGCACCCTCGCCGACGTTACCGCGAGGCACGCGCATCCAGGTCGGCACAGTCGGCCCGATGGAACGCATCCTCTTTGGCCCCTCCCGGGTCACCGATGGCAGCGAGAACCTGGTGGGCGCGCTGCGGCAGTCGATGGCGGCACTGGGCGCAGCCGACATCCGCGCCATGCAGCAGGTGGAGATGGTCTACGCCCCCGCCGTGGCCGTCGAGGGCAAGTCCTGGCAGCAACGCCGCTGATCATCGCCGGCGGCGCGCCGGCTGAGTGTCGGCTGACGCATGCGCCGGGGGCGGCTTGCTGAGTGTCGGCTGCGGACGCCGAGGACGCCTGCGGACGCCGCGTGGTTCCGGCTGGCTGGCCCGCGATCGGTGGTTGGTCAGATGTCCGCCCGGGGGCCGTTAGCCGGAGACGCCTGAGGTCAGCCGTCGTCTGGCTGCATACGCACGCACCACGGATGCACGATAGGCCGTCGGCATACAGGATTGTGTATGCACATGCACGTTCGGGCGGCGGCACCCTTGGATCGCCCGCCTAACGGCGCCCACGCGGACCTTTGACAAAGAGGTGCGCGGCGTGAGCGTCCCCGGCATGGACGCCCCGGCATGGACGCCGCGGCTGGACCTGCCCGGCATGGATCCGTCCGCGGCGGCGCCGCTGAAAGTCATGTGCGTACGCACGTACCCGGTGGCTATTCCCGGTGCCCCGGCGCACCGGTGACAATAGGGCGATGATGACCCTCCGTCGCAGGGTCGGCAGTCGTGCGCCATCGCTGAGTCTCGCTGCTGCCGTGCTTGCCTTGCTGCTCCTGCCGGCGCTCGCCCTCGGATCCGACTGGACGTCGCTCAGCCGCGTCAGCACCATGGGCGGCTCGCGCCTCGATTCGCTGCACCAGCTCGCGGGCGACCGCGGCACGCTGCACCTTGTTCACCCGCGCATCGGGCCCAGCGCGACCGATGACCGCGTCGTCTATCAGAACTCGACCAACGCCGGCGCCTCGTGGTCGAAGGAGCGGACGCTGTTCTCGGCCACGCTCCAACGTCGGCAGGTCGTGCCCAACCTCGCCATCGGCGCCAAGGGCGACACCGTGGCCGTCGCCTGGCGCGTCAACGGGCCCACGGAGAACACCCTGTTCGTGCGCGTGAGTCGCGATCGTGGCCAGAGCTTCGGTGTCAGGCGCGAGGTCTTCTCGACTTCCAGGTCCCATGGCGTAGGCGTGCCGGCCGTCGCCGTCGGTAACGGCGTCATCGCGGTCGCCTGGACCAATCGTGCCAACGGCAAGATCAAGATCCGTGTCAGCCGAGACGGGGGCCGCACGTTCACTGCGGCCCGCACGCTGGGTCGAACGAGCCTGTCGATCGACTGCAAGAAGCGCCTGACCGACGGGCTGGTCGGCCTGGCCATCAACGACCGCTCTGTCCACGTGGCCTGGTCGCACGCCCCCACCCAGCAGTGCCTGGCCAAAGGGATCAAGGTGCGCACTTCGCTCGACCGGGGCAAGACGTGGAGCTCGCGGCGCACCGTCAGCGACCGGCGCAACTACGGCTGGCCCGAGCTCGACGCGCGTGGCAAGAGCGTGATCGCCACCGTGCAGTCGCCCACGGGTGGGCTCATCGTGGCGCGCTCAGGACAGAACGGCCGCACCTGGAACGACCGTTTGATCAAGCCGGCCAGGGGCCACAGCCTCAGCGCGGCCGACGTCACGCTACTGCCCAAGGGCAAGGCGCTCATCGTCTACGTCGACGAGCGCATCAAGAGCCGCCGCTTGGTCAGCACCAAGGTGGTCTCGCGGCACAGCCCGGACGACGGTCGAACGTGGCGCGCACCGACGACCGTGGCAGGTAGAGCGCAGCTGCTGCGCATGGCGCCAAACGTGGCGGCAAACGGCGCCAAGGTCACCATCGTGCTGCAGTCAGGTCAAATGGACGGCTCGCCGCGCAACATCTTCGCCGCGCGCCTGCGCTAGCGCTGCGCTAGGGTCGGAGTGCATGCGGGCACGTGACCTGGGTATCTCCATCGGGCTCATGGCGCCCGGACCACTCAACGCCATCACCGACGTGGCGGGCGTTCGGGTCGGCCACCACACGCTGATCGCTGGCGATGCGGGACCGCTGCTGGTCGGCCGGGGCCCGGTCCGAACCGGCGTGACGGTGGTCGTGCCGCACGAGGGCGAGCCGTTCGCCGGCGCCGTCTATGCCGGTGCCCATCGGCTCAACGGCAACGGCGAGCTGACCGGTCTCGAGTGGATCCGCGAGGCGGGTCTTCTGGCGGGGCCGATCGCCATCACCAACACCCCTTCGGTCGGCGTCGTGCGAGATGCCATCGTGGCAGCCGCCTCGCGCAGCGGTGCAGGCCCCGGGCCGGCCTGGGCGCTGCCGGTGGTGGGCGAGACCTGGGATGGCTGGCTCAACGATATCGACGGCCAGCACGTCCGTGCCACGCACCTGGATGCCGCCCTGGGGGAGGCCACCGTCGGCCCCGTGGCCGAGGGCAGCGTCGGCGGCGGGACCGGCATGATCTGCCACCGCTTCAAGGGCGGCATCGGCACAGCCTCGCGGCGCCTTCCGGCTGCCGAGGGAGGGTTCACCGTCGGTGCGCTCGTGCAGGCCAACTACGGTCGACGGGAACGCCTCGCCATCGACGGGGTGCCGGTGGGCCGTGAGATCGGCCTCGACGAGGTGCCCTCGGACCGCGAGGCCGAGGCGGTCAACCGGGCCGATGCCGATGCCGGCTCGATCATCGTGGTGCTTGCCACCGACGCGCCGCTGCTGCCGCACCAATGCGAGCGCCTCGCCCAACGAGCCGGACTCGGCGTGGCCCGGACCGGCGGGGCAGGGGAGCACTCCAGCGGCGACCTCTTCATCGCCTTCGCCACCGGCAATCGCGGCCTGCTGGCCGCGGATGAACCGGATGGACGCCCGTTCACCCGCGACGTTCGCGCCCTCGACGACGCCTGGATCAGCCCGCTGTTCTGGGCGGCCATCGAATCGACCGAGGAGGCCATCGTCAATGCCCTCGTGGCCGCCGAGACGATGTCCGGCCAGGGTGGCCACATCGCCTATCGACTGCCCCACGACCGATTGATGGAGGTCTGGCGGCTCCACCGGGGTTGATCGGGGCACTCATGCGCGCCTGCCCGGCGATGCGCGCCTGCCCGGCGATGCGCGCCTGCCGACCGGTCGCGTCGCCCTAGCTAGCGGCCAGCGGCCGGGGCATGAACGGCGAGGGAACCCTCGTGCGCCCAGAGCGCCCATCACTTGCAGAGAGGCGCAGCAGGTGAAAGGAGGTCCGTATGCGGCCTGCTGCCTGACCGCTCGGGGGCCCCGTGCCGCCCCGATGGCGACCTGCGGGCTCCAAGACCAAGGAGGGCGCAATGCGCAGACTACTGGGATTGTTCATGGCCATCGCGCTGGGGCTGACTGCCGTGGCAGCCGCCCCGGTCGCGGCGGCCTCATCGAACGACGACTGCACGGTCGTCTTGACCGTCGGGGGCCTCATGTGCCTGACGGACCGAGATCTTCGGACCTACGATCGGTGGGCAGACTTCACCGACCGGGGTGCGCGGTCGATGGTCCGGTGTGGTTGCCTGACTGCACAGGAGCAGCGATACCTCGACTCGATCCTAGACGGACCCGACCGAATGCTGGCTCCACGTGTGCTCCGCTTCATGGCGGCGCGTGACTGCTTTGCCGACTCGGATCGCTGGAGCCTCCGCCGGGCAGCCACGAGTCTCGACCGAGACGACCTCAGGTCGATGGTCAGGCTCGGTGGCACGTGTGACCGAGACGTGGGGCGACACATGGGAGGTATGGATTGGTACGACATCATGCGAGACCTGTGGAGACGCGACGATCATCGCTGCATCTCGGACTCCGACCTGCGGCGCATCGACCGTCGCACCAGCGATCTCGATCTGCTGGACATCCGGGCCATCCTGCGGTACGACGACCGTCGCGGTTGTGTCTACGCCGGGGATGCCCGTCGCCTCGATCGCAGGTCTGATGACCTCGATCTCTTCGACATCCTGGATCTCTTCGGAGGCTATGACCTTCTGTAGACCTGACCGCACCTGGACGGCTGCTCACAGCCGTCGCTCCTTGGGCCGCGGAGGAGGAGCCGCGGCCCTCGTGCTTCGGGTGGATCGGCGAGGGGGCACGGGGTCGTCCCTCGGATAGACTCGCGGCAGCGGCGAGACACAGGCGAGGGAGACGGCATTGGCAGAGGCGGCTGACGAGAACGTGACGGGACGCGCGGCGTCTGAAAGCGAGCACTCGCCCAACCCGCCCACCCCGCCCACCCCGCCCACGGAGCGCGGCAAGACCGTCCACGGTGAGCAGGCCAACGCCGGCCACCGCGTGCTGGCGCCGGACGATGCCGAGGTAGAGGCCTATCTCGAGGTCGCGCTCGACGCGCCGCCCCCCGAGCGCGCGCCGGAGGACGAGCGCCCCACCATCAGCCGCCCACCTGAGCCGCCCGACAGCGTGGTGGTGCTCGACTTCGGCAGCCAGCTGGCCCAGCTCATCGCGCGCCGCGTGCGCGAGCTCGACGTCTACGCCGAGCTGCTGCCCTTCGACACCCCGCTCGAGGAGCTGCTGCACCGGGAGGTCAAGGGCGTGATCCTCTCGGGCGGCCCCATGTCCGTCTATGACGCGGGTGCGCCGCGGCCCGATCCCGCGCTGTGGTCCGGGCGCATCCCGGTGCTCGGCATCTGCTATGGCGCGCAGCTCATGGCCATCGAGCTCGGCGGCGACGTCATGCCCTCGGAGCGGCGAGAGTACGGACCGGCTTCGATCGCCATCACCAGCGATAGCGACGCGTTGCTGAAGGACCTCGGCACCGAGCAGCCGGTGTGGATGAGCCACGGCGATTCCATCACCCGTCTCCCATCCGGCTTCCATGCCACCGCCCAGACCGATTCGACGCCGTACGCCGGCCTGGCCGACCCTGCTCGCAAGCTCTACGGCATCCAGTTCCACCCGGAGGTGGTACACACGCCGCGCGGCCGCGATGTGCTGGCCAACTTCGTCCACGGCATCGCCGGCGCGGAAGCGAACTGGACCTCGGCCAACTTCATCGAGTCGACCGTCGAACGCATCCGCGAGCGGGTCGACGCGCATGCCGCCGCCACCGGCTCCGAGGGCAAGGTCATCTGCGCTCTGTCGGGCGGCGTCGACTCGTCCGTGGCCGCAGCCCTCGTGCATCGTGCCGTGGGCGACCGCCTGACCTGCATCTACGTCGACCACGGTCTGATGCGCAAGCGCGAGTCGGAGCTGCTGCGCGAGACGTTCGAGGCCAACCTGGGCATGAACCTGGTCATGGTCGATGCCCGCGAGCGCTTCCTGGTCCGGCTGGCCGGCGTGGAGGATCCCGAGCAGAAGCGGCGCATCATCGGCGATGAGTTCATCCGCGTCTTCGAGGAGCAGGCGGCGGAGCTGGGCCGCATCGACTTCCTGACCCAGGGCACGCTCTACCCCGACGTCATCGAGTCGACCGCGCCCGAGACCAAGGCGGCACAGAAGATCAAGACCCACCACAACGTCGGTGGCCTGCCTTCCGACCTTCGCTTCAAGCTCATCGAGCCGCTGCGCTACCTCTTCAAGGACGAGGTGCGCAAGGTCGGGCTGGCCCTGGAGCTGCCGGAGCAGATGGTCATGCGCCAGCCGTTTCCCGGGCCCGGCCTGGCCATCCGCATCATCGGCGAGGTCACCCGTGAGCGGCTCGACACGCTGCGCGAGGCCGACTGGATCGTCATCGACGAGATCAAGGCGGCAGGCCTCTATCGCAACGTGTGGCAGTCGTTCGCCATCCTCACCCCGGTCCGCAGCGTGGGCGTCATGGGTGACGGCCGCACCTACGCCAATGTCGTCGCCATCCGCGCTGTGACCAGCGAGGACGGCATGACCGCCGATTGGGCCAAGCTGCCCTACGACGTGCTGGGCAGGATCAGCGCCCGCATCGTCAACGAGGTCCCGGGCGTGAACCGCGTCGTCTACGACATCAGCAGCAAGCCACCGGCCACCATCGAGTGGGAGTGACTCCGAGCGTGGCTGCTCGGCGATGAGCTCCCCACGCACACCTTCGCCGGGGCCATCGTTCGCACGTGCTGCGCCGCTGCGCCTGCGCGGGCCTGGGGGCAGTCTCGGCCCACGCGTCCGCCTGGGCATGACCAAGCCCAACGTCATGGCTGACGATTGGTGGGTCTTCACCCTGTGGGTCGAGGACGATGAGGGCGTCATCGAGGCTCGCACGGTGGCGCCCGCCGCTGGGCCGCCGCCGCTGCCGCCGCTGCAGGTCATCGGGCCTACCCTGGCCAACGCGCTGATGGGCCTGCTCGACCAGGAGGACGGCCGCCAGCTCATCCGCATGCGCATGGGCGAGGCCGAGGATGAAGCCGAGCCGTGGCGCCGCCCGCTGATGATCCTGACCGCGGTGCGCTGGGATCCCGTGCGCAAGGCGACGATGCGTGACAACGAGCTGGTGGCGGAGATGATGCGAGCGTTTCGTCGGGCCATCGACGTCGCGGGGGCGCCGGGGCTGCCTGGCTAGCCATCCGCGCCGGAGCCGGTAACCTGGCGGCCGACTCTCCGGTCCGCTGCTACACTCGGCCCGCCGTGGGCGGCGAGGGGCGCCGTCCGACCTCCCGTAACTCTGAGGCCCTCCACGCATGCTCGAAGCACTCGGCATCGAAAACCTCGACCAGCAGATCGCTGACATCGTCGAGAGCGACATCTTCCAGGCCATCATCTACGTCGTCGTGGCCTACATCGTGCTCATCTGGCTGGCGAGCGCGTACTGGGCCTATCGCGACATGCGGCTGCGCTCCTCGAGCGCCATCACGCCCTACATCGCCGCGCTCGCCATCATCATCTTCACGCCGGTCTTCTTCCTCTTCGGCTTGCTGGTCTACCGCATCGTGCGTCCCAAGGAGACCATCGCCGAGGTCAACGAGCGCGCGCTGGCGGAGGAGGCGATGCTGGCCGAGGTCGCATCCCACGCCCAGTGTGCGAACTGCTCGCGCCCGGTCCACGAGGAGTGGATCATCTGCCCCACCTGTCGCAACCGCCTGCGCCGCGTGTGCCCCAACTGCGAGCACCTCATCGAGCTCGATTGGATGCTGTGTGCCTGGTGTGGCAAGGACTTCGAGCGCGTCGAGGCCGCCGGGACGACCGCCTTCATGCCCACTGCGCGCCCGGCACCGCGCCCCCAGCAGCTGCCGGCCCCGCGCATGACTGCGCCGCCGCCCGCCCGGCCGGCTCCCTCGCCCCCGGCGCAGAAGCCTGCCGAGGCCCCCAGGCCCAACCAGCAGCCCGCCCACCCGCAGCCCGCCAACCCGCAGCCCGCCAACCCGCAGCCGCCCACGCAGCCACAGGGCGCGCCGTCACCCGCTCCACGCAGCTCCGGGGCAACCGCGGCTTCCGCGTCGACTGGCGCCGGGACGCAGTCCCCGACCGGGATCTAGCGCGCTCAGGACCTCGTGACCGGCTCCGGACCTCTGGGGCGACCGCCCGATCCCGACCCTGCGGCACCGCCCGAGCCGCGCGCGCCCGAGGGTCCGCCCGGCAACGCCATCTTCACGCTCGAGGGCCGGCAAGCCCCGGGCCTCTACCTCGCCGCCTGGGTCATCTCCGCGGTCGGCCTGGGCCTGTTCCTCATCGGTGCGCTGGCCAGCTCGCGTGACGCCGCGACCGTGCTGCTCGCGCTGGGCACCGCGCTGCTGACGTTCGGACTGGCGACCGCATGCGGCTACCAGGCACTCGAGCGCCGCGCACGCGAGCCCGATCGCTACCGCGGGCCGGCGCCGCTGCTCGTCTTCGGCGTCTACTTCTTTGCCATGGCCCTGGTCGGCTTCCTCGTCACGGTCGCCGGCCTCCTCGACGCCGGCGACCCCTTCGGCTTCCTGGTCATCGGCTCGCTGCAGGCCGTCGCCTACGCCGTGGTGGTGTGGCTCATGGTCGTTCGCACCGGTTCGCTGACATGGCGGCAGATGGGCTGGGCCACGCCGGGGGGACCCGGGCCCGGTGTGCTGCGTGCCGTGGGTGTGGCCATCGCCGTGATGCTGCCGTTGACCCTTGCTCTACTCATCCTCGGCGGCATCCTCGGCACGCTGCTCGGTGTGGATGCGCCCGATGTCCTGCCCGTAGCTGAGTCGTCATCGGACGCCCTGGCGGTGGCGCTGACCGCAGGCCTCATCATCCCGATAGGCGAGGAGCTCTTCTTCCGGGGCTTCGTGCTGACCGCCTGGCTGCGCGACCTTGGTGAGCGCACGGCATTGATCCGCAGCTCGCTGTTCTTCGCGCTCGTCCACGTGGTCAACATCAGCACCGACACCTTCGCCGAAGGCGCCGCGCAGGCGTTGCTGCAGACGGCCGTGATCCTGCCCGTTGGCTTCGCCTTCGGCTGGCTCTTCCTGCGTCACGGCATGGCCGCGGCCATCGCCGCACACGTCACCTACAACTCGCTGCTGCTGTTCCTGGCCTACCTCGCCACCACGCTGCCACCACCCACGTAACCACCAGGCGCCAAGCGAGGGCCAAGCCGGGGCGAAGCCGTCGCCAAGTCCTTGCCCCTAGGCTGCGCCATGCCTTCGGGATCGGGCGGCGGGGGAATCGGCGGGCTCCGTCGTCCGGACCCGAGGGCGCCAGCAGGCGACGAACCAGGCACCGCCGGCCCGCCACGGGAGGACCGGCATGACCAGCACGACCCAGGGACCTGCTCGCCGGTCGGTGCGGGAGCTGCCACCGGCGGAGCGTCCGCGCGAGCGGCTGGTGGCGCATGGTGCTGCCGGGCTCTCCTCGGCCGAGCTCATCGGCCTGCTGTGGACCTCCGGCTCGCGACGGGCATCGGCTGCGGCCATGGCAGAGGAGGCGCTGGTGCGCTGCGACGGCCTGTCGGGCCTGGCATCGGCATCGCCCCGCGAGCTCGAGCGGGTGCCCGGCGTGGGGCCGGCTCGAGCGGCGCAGCTGACGGCCGCCTTCGAGCTCGGTCGCCGCGCCGTCATCGACTGGCCCTCCGGCCGCTGGACCATCCGTGCTCCCCGGGACCTCGCGACGCGCCTGACCGCCGACCTCGGTCACCTGCAACGGGAGGAGCTGCGAGTGGTGCTGCTGGACACACGCAACGGCGTCATGGGCATGCCGACGGTCTACCGAGGCAACGTCTCGGCCGCCCTGGTGCGCATCGCAGAGCTCTTCCGTGACGCCGTCAGGCTCCACGCAGCACGCATCATCCTGGTCCACAACCACCCCTCCGGCGACCCCACCCCCAGCCCTGACGATCTGCACATGACGGCGGAGGCGGTGGCGGCGGGGCGGCTGCTGGACATCGCGGTGCTCGACCATCTCGTCATCGGGCATGGGGCCTGGGTCAGCCTGCGTGATCGCGGTGTCGCCTTCGAGCGTGGCTGAGGGGCCAGAGGGCCCCTCGCATGGGAGCCATCCGGCGATCGGGATGCGTGACGGCCCGCGTATACTCTCCGGCACTGGAGTCGGGAGCTCGTGAGGGTTCCTGCCCGGGTCGCCGTGGCCCGCTCCGGACTGGTACGTCGCCCCTTGTCGTGCGGGCGTGGTCGTACCGTCGGTGCCAGCACGCTCGTGGTCGCTGCCCGGCCACCGATGGAGGCTGCCGCTCGACGCTGATGATCGACGCATTCTTCGGTGCGTTCTCCCGCGACATCGGGATGGACCTCGGCACGGCCAACACGCTCGTCCACGTGCGCGGCCGCGGCATCGTCATCAGCGAGCCCAGCATCGTGGCGGTCGACACCAAGACCCGCAAGGTCCTCCAGATCGGAGCGGAGGCCAAGCGCATGCTCGGCCGGACGCCGGCCTCCATCACGCCCATCCGGCCGCTGCGCGATGGCGTCATCAGCGACTTCGACGTCACCGAGCAGATGATCAAGTACTTCGTCCAGCGCGTGCATGACCGCGTCGGCCTGGTGCCGCGTCCGCGCATGCTCCTGGGCATCCCCAGCGGCGTGACCGAGGTCGAGCGGCGTGCCGTCCGGGACGCGGCCCTCAACGCCGGCGCCCGCTGGGCGCGCCTCATCGAGGAGCCCATGGCGGCTGCCATCGGCGCTGGGCTGCCCATCGGCGAGCCCAGCGGCAACCTCATCGTCGACATCGGCGGTGGCACCACCGAGGTCGCCGTCATCTCGCTCGGCGGCATCGTCGTCAGCCGCAGCGTGCGCGTGGGCGGCGACGAGCTCGACCAGGACGTCATCGCCTATGCCCGGCGTGAGTACAACCTGCTGGTGGGCGAGCGTACCGGCGAGGACATCACGGTCGCCATCGGCTCCGCCTACCCGGGGGCCCATGACCAGCAGCACGTGAGCATGCGCGGTCGTGACCTGCTCACCGGCCTGCCCCGCTTCGTCGAGATCACCGCCGAACAGGTGCGAGAAGCCATCGATGCCTCCCTGGCTCAGATCGTCAGCACCATCAAGGACACCATCGAGGAGACGCCGCCCGAGCTCGTCGCAGACATCGTCGACCAGGGCATCGTGCTTGCCGGTGGCGGAGCCTTGCTGCAGGGCCTCGATCGGCGCATCGCCGAGGCCACGCAGATGCCGGTGCACGTCGCCGATGACCCGCTGACCTGCGTCGCCCGGGGCACCGGCATCGTGCTCGAATCGCTCGACGACCCCTTCATGCAACGCGTGCTGGTGGCCGAGACATACTCGAGGCCACCGCGTTAGGCCGCCCATGCTTCGCGATCAGCACGCACGCCGCCGCCTCATCACCTTCGTGGCCCTGGTGGGGATCTGCGTGCTGATGCTGGCGGTCAGCGCCACCGCCCCCGTGCAGGAGCTGCGCCGCGGCGTCAAGTTCGCCATCGCTCCGGTACAGGACACCCTCTCGGACGGGACACGCTCGGTGACATCGGTGCTGGACGCCTTCAGCGAGGTGGACCGCCTGCGTCTCGAGAACAAGGACCTGCGGGCGGCGGTCGACGTGCTCGAGGACCAGCTGGCCACGCTGGATGCGCTCGAGGCTGAGAACCGGCGGCTCAACAAGGTGCTCGACACCAGGAGCGACCTGCAGTTCGAGACCATCGTGGCGGGCGTCAGCAGCCGCTTCGCCTCGCAGTTCGAGCGCATCATCACGCTTGACCGGGGCTTGGAGTCGGACATCGTCGACGGCGCGCCGGTGCTCTCCGAGGGCGGGGCGCTGGCCGGTCGCGTCACCGACGTGGGCGAAGGCTGGGCCGAGGTGACGCTCATCAACGACACCAGCTCACTCGTCGCCGGCCGCGACAACCGCACCAACGCCACCGGCAACGTGGTCGGCCGGCTGGCTGCACCACTGGCGATGGAGGAGATCCCGCGAACCGACCAGGTGTCCATCAACGACCGCATCGTCACCCTCGGCGCCAGCATCGGGAAGCGCTTCCGTTCGGTCTACCCCAAGGGCATCCCCATCGGACGCGTGGTGGACGTCCTGGAGGAGCCGGGTGACGTCGTCAAGACCGCGCTGCTTCAGCCTGATGCCGACCTCGACCACCTGGAGTACGTGCTCGTGCTCCGACAGGGCGAGTTCACTCCCCCCAGGCCCATCGGCGACGTGGACGAGGAGGCGACCGAGGGATGAGCGTGAGCCTGGGTCGGCACGCCGATCGGCCTCTGCTGGGACCATCCGGGCGCAGGGGCGATGACCATTTCGGCATGGCCCCCCGAGGCACGCGCCCTGAACCTTGGGGTTGCATGTCCAAGCCCCAGCGCCCTGCTGTCCCGACCAGCCGACACGGCCCGGCCCACGGCCGCGAGGTCATCCGCCTGCTGGCGGTCATCCTTGCCGTGATCGCCCTCATCCTGACCAGCTCGGCCCTGAACTGGGTCACGGAGGCCAGCGCCTCCGACGAGCCTCCCGCGCCCAGGAAGGCGGTCATCGTGGCGGGTCCCGTGCACAGCCTGACCGACCGCTACAAGGGTTACGCCCGGGCCATCGCCGACGCGGCCGCTGCGCAGGGCATGGAGGTCATCCGCATCTTCCATCCCAACGCCACCAAGGCGCGCGTCAAGAAGCATGCCAACGGCGCCAACCTGTTCGTGTACGTCGGCCATGGCAATGGCTGGCCCAGTGCGTTCGCCCCGTTCCAGGAGAACACCAAGAACGGTCTCGGGCTCAACCCCGACGATCCCGCCCTGCGCACCACCTACAACGTGGACTACAAGGGCGCCAACTGGTTGCGTGCCAACATCGAGCTGGCCCCCAACGCGGTGGTCATCCTCTCGCACCTCTCCTACGCCTCGGGCAACGCGTCGTCGGGCATGCCCATCCCCACCCGCAGCGTGGCCGTCGAGCGGGTCGACAACTTCGCCAACGGGTTCCTCTCCATCGGTGCGCGCGTCGTCTGGGCTCTCGGCTGGCAGCCCGGCGCGGACGTGGTCGATGCCCTGCACCGGGAAGACGCCACCATGGACGCGATCTTCATGACGCGCTACCGCAGCGGCGTGAACCCGCTCAACGGCTGGATCGGGCACGACCCCGGCTACTACGCATCGGTCCGCATCCCCGGCGCCACCATCCACATCGACCCCGATCCGAGCTACGGCTTCCTTCGCGGCATCACTGGCGACCTTGCGTTCACCACCACCGAGTGGCGCGATCCGACCGCGCAGCCGGTCGACCTGGAGCCGCCGGTCATCAGCGGCGTCAGCGCCAGCCAGGCGGCGGTCACACTGGCCACCGCCGACTCGGGTGAGCCGGTCTTCACGCCCAACGGCGACGGACTCAGCGACAGCATCAGCATCTCGCACCGGTTGTCGGAGAACGCTTTCGTCGAGATGCAGGTCAAGAAGGACGGCACGCTCGTGCGGCGAAGCTCGAGCTGGGCGCTGGCGGGAGCGGGCAGCCTGATCTGGGACGGGCGCCGGGATGACGGCAGGATCGTGGGTGAGGGCCAGTTCAAGATCATCCTCACCCCGACCGACCGCGCCGGAAACGTGGGTGAACCGGCCGAAATCAAGGTGCGCGTGCTCAACTCGATGAGGGATCCTTCCGCCAGCCCAGCGCTGTTCTACCCCTCCGATGGCGACGAGCTCGCGGCGACCACGGTGCTGAAGGCGCGCATCACGCGCGACGCGACCGTCAGCCTGCTGCTTCGGGATGCGCGCGGCGATGTCGTGCGGCGCGGCATCGAAGACGCGGCGATGTCGCCCGGCCCGGCTCGCTTCGTGTGGGATGGCACCGACGACGCGGGCGTCATGGTTCCCGAGGGCCGCTACACGGTACGCATCCGCGTGACGCGGCCGCAGGGCAGCTACGCCCACGACGTGCCGGTGCACTTGATGCCCTTCCAGCTGCGGACGAGGACGTGGTCCGTCCAGCGCGGCGACAAGGTCACCCTCACGCTGCTGTCGGCCGAGCCGCTGAAGGGCAAGCCCGTCGTCGTGGCCAACCAGCCGGGCATCGCCAAGTACCAGGTGCCGCGCTGGAAGATCACCCGCCTCAACGAGACCACCTTCAGGGTCGTGCTCAAGACGAAGGCCGCGGGCAAGCCCGGCGAGATGAAGGTCCGCGTCGCGGGCACCGACATCGCTGATGGCACCCAGGCCAAGGTCTTCACGCTGAAGCTGCGCTGACCCGGCCGGGGCATCGCGGGCACATCAGTCGCGCTGGCACCTAGACTGGGCGTGATGACCGAGCACATCGACGTCGACCGCTACGCCGGCACCTGGGTGGTGCTGCCGACCTATGACGAGGCCGAGAACCTGGCCGGGATCTCTGCGGCCATCCTCTACGCCCTGCCCGGTGCCACCCTGCTGGTGGTCGATGACTCCTCCCCCGACGGGACCGGTGAGCTGGCAGATCGGCTGGCCGGGCAGGATCCGCGCATCGTGGTCAGGCACCGCGCCGCCAAGGAAGGCCTGGGCAAGGCCTACATCGAGGGCTTCAGGGTCGCACTGGACGCTGGCGCCGCCCACGTCATCCAGATGGACGCCGACTGGTCACACGCACCCGACTACCTGCCCGCGCTGATGTCGGCCATCGAGGCTGGTGCCGACCTTGTCATCGGATCGCGCTACACGCGCGGCGGTGGCGTCCGGGACTGGGGCATCCTGCGGCGCATCGTGTCGCGGGGTGGCTCGCTCTTTGCCAGGATCGTGCTGCGCCTGCGCCCGCACGATCTCACCGGAGGCTTCAAGGCCTGGCGTCGCGAGGCGCTCGAGGCGGTGGAATGGGGGCGCGTGCACTCGGGCGGCTACGTCTTCCAGATCGAGACGACGTACCTGGCCACCCGTGCGGGTGCGAGGGTGGCGGAGGTGCCGATCGTGTTCAGGGACCGGGAGGTCGGCACCAGCAAGATGTCCAAGTCCATCATCGTGGAGGCCCTGGTGGTGGTGCTGCAACTGCGTTGGGAAGAGCTGCGCGGCCGTGGTCCGACCACCTCCATGGCCCGCGCCGGCGACGAGGGCTCCGGAGGCGCGCCTGCTCACATACGCCGTCCGCGCTAGGCTGGACGGGTAGCCGACGTCGTCGTGGACGCGGCCGACCCAGGAGTGCCCCCTTCGTTGAGTGCCGCAGTGCCCGAGCCGGGCCGGCTGAACATCACCATCGTCGCCGCCAACCCCTTCGAGTTCGATTCGCGTTTCCTGCGGTCGGCCACGTCGCTGGCGGCTGATGGCCACCACCTGCGTATCCTGGGCTGGTCGGCCCCGGGCCTGCCGCGGGAGGAAGAGTTGGCACCCGGTGTGCAGCTCACCCGACTTGCCCTCGATCGCCGTATCAGCCTGGCCCTGGAGCCGCTGCCCGCGCGCGTGCGCCACGCCGTCTGTCGGATCATCCGGCTGGAGCCGGATGCCCAGCTGCTGCCGCCGGATGCAGCCACTGGAATCGATCGTCTGCTGCATCCCCTTCGCCGCCTGCTGGAGATGATCGCCAACGCCCGCCGCGCGGGACCCTGGACCGAGGCTGTCGTCGAGGCTGCGCCCGAGACCGATGTCTTCCATGCCCAATCGCTGGTCGTGCTGCCGGTGGTGCGCGCCGCCGCCCGTCGGCTGGGTGGCCGCTTCGTCTACGACGTCGCCGACTACCACACCGAGGCCGCCCGCCTGGCGCGCATGCCCTGGATCGTGCGTGAGACCGTCCGGCGACGTGAGCGCGACTGGGCTCGCGACGGCGCCGCCTTCCTGGCCGTGAGCGACCCGGTGGCCGATCTGGTGGTGCGCCGGTGGGGCGTGCCGCGCCCGACCGTGCTGTGGAACTGCCCGCCTCCGTGGCATCCCGACCGACCCGGCATCATCGCCTCCGATCGCATCCGCGAGGCCACCGGCATCGAGCCGGAGCGGCCCATCGTGCTGTACCAGGGGGGCTTCTCGGTCGATCGCGGCGTAGAGGAGCTGGTGGCCGCCGCTACCCAGCCGCAGCTCATGCAGCTGGGCGCGGCCGTCGTGTTCATGGGCTATGGCCGGCTGGAGGCATTCATCGCCCAGGCCGTGGCGCGGCACGCGGGTCGGATCTACCTGCTGCCGGCAGTGCGTCCCGACGAGCTCATGCCCTGGACGGCAAGCGCTGACGTCTCGTTCGTAGGCCAGCCGCCGCGCACGCTCAACCAGAGGATGAACCTCCCCAACAAGCTCTTCGAATCGATGATGGCGGGTGTGCCCGTCGTGGTCAGCGAGGGCAACGAGCAGTGTCGGCTCACCGCCGACGAGGGTGTCGGCGTCTGCGTCGACATCGACGATCCTGCCGCCATCGCCGCGGCCTGCGCCGGGCTCATCACCGCGCCCACCGAGGAGCGCCGCGCGCTGCGGGCCCACTGCCGTGAGGTGGCGCTCCGAAAGTACACCTGGGACCTCACGGCGGCCGGCCTCCTCGAGCTCTACCGCAAGCTGGCACGGGAAGGGGCTCCCACCGCCGCGGGCCGCTCCATCCGCGATGGCGCATCACCGCGCCAGGCAGGGGTCGCATGAGACTTCTCGGCGGACGCGTGCTGGCCGCCCTGATCAGCGCCCTGCTGCTCGTCGTATCGGCTGTCGGCGCCGTCAGCGCCACGGAGGTCGATGGCTCCCTCGTCAGCAGCGCCAGCCTGACCGACCGCCCCTATCGCGGCATCGCGCTGGTCACCATCGATGACCGCGTCGCCTGCACGGGCTTCATCGTGGGCCCTCGCAAGGTCGTGACGGCCGCCCACTGCCTGACGCGTGACGCGGCCAACGGCGACTACAAGTTCCGCGAGGGCCTGCCCGGGAGCGTGCGCATCCTGCGCGCCTACAGCGAACTCGCGGGCGGCACGCCCTATCGTGCCTGTGGCGTGTCCAGGGTGTGGGCGCACTCGAAGTTCATCAAGCGCGACTCGTCTGACCAGGTGTTCGGCAGTCGCGCGCACGACTACGCGGTGCTGACCACCAAGGGGGACTGCTCCTATCCGCAGAACGCGGTGATGCGCCTGTGGGCGACCGAGGCCTACGACGGCCAGCTCGACACCGGCCGAAGGGTGATGGTGGGTGGCTACCCGGCGGATCCGCGCGTCGACGGCATGAACGCCTTCAACCTGTGGCGCACCAACGGGGAGGTCTGGCCGGTGTTGCCCGAGGACCCACGCCTGCTCAGCGTGAACGCGTTCGTGGCCCAAGGCATGAGCGGCGCACCGGTGTGGCGCTCGTTCAGGCGAGACTCACCCTGTGGCCGCTCGCAGTGCGTCGTGGGCATCGTCGTGGAATGCGAGGTCAACTCCAAGGGTCTCTGTCGCAAGGGTGACAGCAGCCGGCTGACGGTGCGCATCACGCCCCAGGTCAAGCAGTCCAGCAAGAAGCGCTGAGCCCGCCACCCGGTCGGCCGACCCGCCGCCCCGTTGCGCAGCGGCGGTCGTGGACGTCGCCGACCTGCCGCGGTCGCGCGGGCTGGCCGGGTGTCAGAAGTCGACTGGGTCCCGGATGATGGGGCACGTCATGCAGTGGCCGCCGCCGCGCCCGCGTCCGAGCTCGGCCCCGACGATGGTGATGACCTCCACGCCGGCCTTCCGCAGCAGCGAGTTGGTGACGGTGTTGCGGTCGTAGGTGAAGACCACGCCGGGTTCCACCGCCACGGCGTTGTTGGCGCTGTCCCACTGCTGGCGCTCCGAGGCGTAGACGTCGCCGCCGGTCTCGATGACTCGTAACGCGGCGAGGCCGAGTGATCGCTGCACGACCTCCAGGAAGGAGGCCTCTTCGGCGGTCACGTGGACGCCGCCATCATCCTCCGGCCGCAGCGAGAAGGCGCGGATCCCGTCCACGATGGCGGGATAGACGGTCACGATGTCGCGGTCGGCGAAGGTGAAGACCGTGTCGAGGTGCATCGCGGAGCGCAGCCTGGGCATGCCGGCCACGACCACCTGCTGCGCCGCCCCTGCCCGGAACAGCGCGGCCGCTACCTGCCCGATGGCCTGGCGCGAAGTGCGCTCGCTCATGCCCATGAGCACCACCCCGTTGCCGACGGGCATGATGTCGCCGCCCTCCATGGTCGCCTGGCCCCACTCGAGCTCCGGATCCCCCCACCAGATGCGCGAGCCCACGAAGTCCGGGTGGAACCCGTAGATGGCCTTCATGAGCAGTGTCTCGTCGTGTCGGACCGGCCAGAGCAAGGGATTGAGGGTCACGCCGCCGTACAGCCAGCAGGTCGTGTCGCGGGTGTAGATGGTGTTGGGCAGGGGCGGCAGCAGGTACTCACGACCCGCGGGGGATCCCATCGCCAGCGCCGCGTGCGATGAGCGGTACTCGGATGGAAGGTCGGTGGTGGCGAGACCGCCGATGAGGTGCTCGGCCAGCGCTGCGGGGCTGAGCGACTCGAGGAAGGCGCGCGTCCCGTCGACCAGCCCCAGGCCGACCTGGTTGGGGACTACGGTCCGATCCAGCAGCCACGCCTTGGCCTCGGGGATGGCCATGGCCTGGGCCAGCAGCTCATGCAGCTCGACGACCTCGACGCCACGGTCGCGCAGCTTGTCGACGAAGTCGAGATGATCGCGCTGCGCGTTCTCCACCCACATGACGTCATCGAAGAGCAGGCCGTCGCTGTTGGACGGCGTCAGCCGGCGATGTGCCAGGCCGGGTCTGCAGACGAGCACCTTGCGCAGGCGCCCGACCTCCGAATGGACACCGTAGGTCGCGCTGGGCAGCGATGGTTCGGTCATGGGTCGCTCTCCTGGTGCTGTGCAGGGGCTGAGGTCGCGGATGCGTCCGGTCTGGCGACGCGTCGCTTCAGGTGCGCAGGATCTCCTCGGTGACTGCGTCAGCGAGGGCCTCGAACTCTGGGCTGACGGGGGTCCGCTTCTGGATGACCAGGTCCTCCGCCCGTTCCAGGACCTGCATCCGCCCCTGCTCCACGAGCCAGCGGTCGACGGCACCGAGCTGGCCCGCGAACGTCGTCCAGGTGGGCACGCCCAGCACGGCCGCCTCGCGGTTCATGCTGCCACCGGCGCTGACGACGGCATCGGCGACCCACACCAGCGACGGTCCGTCCACCGGTCTCGCCGGGATGATGACACCGGGCAGCGCTGCGAACGACCGCGTCTGCTCGGGCGTACGCGGCAGGAGCACCACCTGTGCATCGCCTCCGAGCAGCCGGGCCAGCACGTCGTCGAAGACGGTGTTGTGGATGCCGCGGTGGTACAGGCTCATGGTGGCCGGCGGGCGCAGCACGACGATGGGTCGTGCGCGATCGAGCGCCAGCTCCTCGAAGATGCCCTCGTCGGGGCTGAAATCGGCCAAGGCCACCTGCTCCTTGAGGCCGGCATACGGTCGATGTCGCTTCTCCGAGAGGCCGTGCGGGGCGAGTGCCGCATAGGGGATGACGTCGGGCATCATCACCTTGTTGGCCAGTCGGAAGTTGATGCGGTGCATGCCGACGGCACCCTCGTAGTCGTGGATCACCGTGCTGTGCAGCCGCAGCATGCGAGCCGCGATGGCGAGGTCGTTGGACCCGTGGCTGACCGCCTGGCTGATGCCCTTGTGGCGGCCGAAGCGCACCAGCGCGCTGCTGCGCCGCACGAGACCCAGCCCCTTGCCCGCGACGGAGGCTCCGCCGTGTCGACCGATGACGGTATGCGCGATCCGGTAGCGCTCCAGCAGGCCCAGCGTCTGGGCGAAATCGCGGGCGGTCACGACCGTCTCCACGGCGGCCTCGTCCAGCCGTCGCAGGATGGGCCGGAAGAAGAGGACGTGGGGGGAGTTGGTGAGGTCGATCCAGACCTTCCGTGGTCGGGTGCTCATGTCAGGCGGCTACCAGCGCAGCGGCGGCTGAAGCAGCCGGGGAGTGCTCCACGGTCGGCCAGCGGAGGCCGACGTAGCCCCGCCCCGTGATGCCGACGGCGTCGAT
>DATHSE010000157.1:0-6148 GCA_035464455.1 Anaerolineae bacterium
CTGCCGAGGCGCAACTGCAGCTGCAGGAGCTGGTGGATGCCATCATCTCGGTCGCCGCCGAGGAAGGCTTCCTCATCTTCGACACCGACCACCCGTTCTGGGCGCTGCTCAGCTCCGAGGAGGCGCGCGACGTCGTCGCCGCGCTGGCTCGACTCGGCTTCGCGTTCGCGCCGACCGAGGGCTGGCATGCCGGCCGGGTGCCCACCCCACCCGACCTGTCGATGGCGCTGGCCTATGCCGGCCTCGACGCGCG
The DNA here is from genome assembly GCA_035464455.1 of Anaerolineae bacterium. Classification (GTDB taxonomy): domain Bacteria; phylum Chloroflexota; class Limnocylindria; order Limnocylindrales; family CSP1-4; genus JAFMJV01. The sequence continues at coordinate 254 of DATHSE010000157.1, forward strand.
CAACATGCGCGACCTGCCGAGCGCCGAGGACCTGCAGCTGCTGCCCCGCTCCATCGGCGTGGACGCGCGGGCCTTCCTCGCGGCGCAGGCGCCGGGCTTGGCCGTGGACCAGCTCGCCGCCGCCCTCGGACGACGAGCGGAGAGGCTGGAGCTGCTGTGGAACGAGTGGGGCCAGGTGCGCCCGGTCCTGCTGTCCGACCGTCACGACCTCGGCAGCCTGCCTGGCTGAGGGGCCGCTGCCGACCGTCTCTTCGCTGCTGACCGCTGCAGCGGGCAGCGACCTCAGCCCAGGTCGACGACCACGTAGGCTTCCCCGGCTGCCACCCCGACCTGGCTGCCCGCGGCAGCTGCCCACGCACGCACACGCGCGTCGACACGCTGGGGGTCCCGCAGCTGGCTGCGGTGGGCGCGGAGGGCACGCAGCTTGACCTCGATCGTGGCCGAGATGTCGACCACCGCCGTGGGCTGGTCGCTCCAGAACAGGTACAGACGGTGCACGTGGTGTGGCTGCAGCCCCTCGGCATTGACCAGGTGCGGGAAGGCCATGGGGTTCTGGGCAGCCGGGTACACCGCGTCGATGGCAGCCGCGCCGGCCTCTCGATGGTCGACATGGTTGACCATGCCGACGCCGTGGATGAGCACGCGTGGGTCGGGCGCAGCCACGGCATCGGGTCGGAAGGTGCGGATGAGCCGCACCAGCTGCTCGCGCAGGGCCAGGTCGTTGGCGAGCGCACCGTCGGGCCGGTGGAGGAACGTGACCGCCTCGAAGCCGACGATGGCGGCCGCGGCCCGCTGCTCGGCCTCACGCGTGGCCGCCACCTCGAGCGGATCGGCCGCTGCGTCCTCGGAACCCTGGTCGCCGCTGGTGCAGCACACCAGCCGTGCGACCGTGCCCTCGGCCACCCAGCCGGCCACGCTGCCGGCGATGCCGAAGTCGACGTCGTCCGGATGGGCCACGATGACGAGGAGCCGCTGGGGGCGGTCCCGGTGAAGGTCAGGTCCTGTGCTCATCTCACGGGTCCAGAGTCGCCCAAAAAGCAAAGGTACACCAAGAAAGTACTTGATTCTTTGGCCAAGCACGCTATGCTTTCGAGATGACGTCGCTCGTCTCCCCCCACGAGCGACGTCTTCCTCGTTCCCACGCTGCGCGAGGGCATCAGGCCTGCGCCGCGGCCACGCGCAGCGTCGTGAGCACCTCGGCAGCGTGCCCCTCGATCGTGACAGCGGGCCACACCTGCGCGATGCGTCCCTCGGGGTCGATGAGGAACGTGGTGCGCGCGACGCCGTGGTAGGTCTTGCCGTAGTTGCGCTTCTCGACCCACACCCCGTAGCGCTCGGCCACGGCGTGGTCGGCATCGGACAGCAGCGGGAAGGTGAGCCCCTGCTCGGCCTTGAACCTGGCCTTCGAGGCAACGTCGAGGACGCTCACCGACCAGACCGTGGCGCCGGCGGCCTCGAACTCGGCGTTGAGATCGCGGAACTCGCAGACCTCGGTGGTGCAGCCGGACGTGAAGTCCTTGGGGTAGAAGAACAGCACCACCCAGCGACCGCGTTCGGCGGCCAGGTCGCGGATGGTGCCGCTATCGTCGGGGAGCTGGAACGTCGGTGCGGGCTCGCCGACGGCGGGGATGGCGGCGCTGATGTCAGTCATGTGCCAGAGGGTAGCGCCGACGCGTCGCGGATGACGTAGGCACCACCCGGCTGCACGGCCAGGCCGATCTCCTCGCCGACCGCCGGCAGGTCCGCCTCACGCGCCTCCACGTGCAGGGTGGGCGCGCCGTGGACGTCGACCAGCAGCAGCACGTGGTCACCTCGGAACCGGCGAGCCGCCACCCGGCCCCGGATGGGGCCGGCGGGGTCGCCCACGAGGGTCGGTGCCCGCAGCACCACCGCCACCGCACCCGCCGCCCCGCTCGAGGCGGGGTCGACGGCGCTCGCGGGCAGGTCGCCCCAGGGGGTTCGCAGCCCTTCCTCGCCCAGCTGTCCGGGCGCCACGTTGCGGAAGCCCAGGAAGCGGGCCGCCCACTCGCTCGGCGGCCGCGTCCACAGCTGCTCGGGGGTGCCGTCGGCCACCAGCCGGCCGCGGTCCAGCAGCACCACTCGGTCGGCCACGCTCAGGGCCTCGTCCTGGTCGTGGGTGACATAGATGACGCTGAGCCCGAGCTCCCTGAAGATGGCCTGCAGCTCGTCCGGCAGGCGCTCGCGCAGCGCCCGGTCGAGCGAGCCCATGGGCTCGTCCAGCATCAGCAGGCGCGGCCGCGGGGCCAGCGCGCGCGCCAGCGCGACTCGCTGTTGCTCGCCACCGGACAGCTGCGAGACTGGGCGACGCTCGGCTCCGGGCAGGCCGACCAGCTCGAGCAGCTCCGCCACGCGGCGACGGATGGCGACACCCCTCTGCCCATGCATGCGCAGGCCGAAGGCCACGTTCTCGCCTACGTCCCGGTGCGGGAACAGCACGTAGTCCTGGAACATCAGGCCCACGTCGCGCTCGTGCGGCGGCACGCCCGCCAGGTCGCGGCCGGCAAGCCACACCGAGCCGGCTCGCGGCGGTTCCAGCCCGGCGATGACGCGCAGCAGCGTGGACTTGCCGCCGCCGCTGGGCCCCAGCACGCACAGCAGCCCCCCCTCGGGCATCTGCAGGTCCACGTCGCGCAGCACATCCTCACCGGCGTAGGCCGCGCTCAGGTGCTCGATGCGAAGCATGCGACCTCCTAGAAGGGCTGCGGTCCACCACCGCGCAGCCGCTCGATGAGCAGCACCGCGGTGGCGGTCAGCACCATCAGCACCACCGCCAGCGCCATGGCCGTGGCGAAGTTGGCCGCCCCCGGCTGTCCCAGCAGCCGGAAGATGGCCACCGGGATGGTGACGCTGTCGGGCCGCGCGATGAAGAGCGTGGCGCCGAACTCGCCCAGCGAGACCGCGAAGGCGAAGCCGGCGCCGACCAGCGCACCCCGGGCCAGGATGGGTGCGTCGATCTCGCGCCAGGTACGGGCGGGGGACGCGCCCAGCATGGCTGCCGCCTCGCGCAGGCGGTCGTCCATGGCACGGATGACCGGCACCACCGCGCGCATCACGAAGGGCAGCGCGATGAGTGCATGGGCGATGGGGATGAGCAGCACCGAGGTGCGCAGGTCCAGCGGCGGCGTGTCCAGCGAGACCAGGAAGCCGAAGCCGACGATGACCGCCGAGGTCCCCAGGGGCAACATGATGAGGGCATCCAGGCCACGCGCCAGCCAGCCTCGCCGGTAGCCCACCACCACCGCCGCCAGCAGTCCCAGGGTGCCGGCGATGAGCGTGGCGGCCGCGGCGTAGGTGAGCGAATCCACGACCGACTGCCACGGCGCCGCGGCCAGGCGCATGCGCGGGTCATCGCCCAGCAGGGCCGCATAGGCGGCGAGCCCATAGCCCGCCGGGGCCGCCAGCGAGCGTTCCACCAGGATGAGCAGCGGCGTCAGCATGAAGGCCAGCGTGGCGCCGAGGATGATCGCGACCAGCGCGCGTTCGCGCCCGGAACGTGGCGGCCGCGCCGTCTCTGCGGAGGCACGCAGGCGCTGCTGCAGCGCAAGCCGCTCCTGGGCACGGGCGCTGGCCAGCAGCACCACCAGCACGCCGGCCATCTGCAGGATCGTCAGCGCCGCGGCCGTGGGCAGGTCCAGCAGGATGGCGGTCTGGCGGTAGATCTCCACCTCCAGCGTGGTGTCGCGCGGACCGCCCAGCAGCAGCACCACGCCGAACGAGGTCACGGTGAAGAGGAAGACGATGGACACCGCGGAGATGACCGCCGGCCGCAGCAGGGGCCAGGTCACCTCGCGGAACGTGCGCCACGGCGTCGCCCCCAGCATCCGCGCGGCCTCCTCGGTCCGCGGGTCGAGGTGCGCCCACATGCCGCCGACGAGGCGGATGATGACCGCCAGGTTGTAGAAGACGTGCGCCACCAGGATGGCTGCCACCGAGCCGTCGAGGCGCACCTGCGGCACGTCGGCTCCGAAGAGGGCCTCGGCGATGGCGTTGATGGGGCTGCGTGGGCCGAGCAGGGCCAGGAAGGCCGAGCCCACCACCACGGTCGGCAGCACGAAGGGCACCACGGTCAGCGCTCGCAGCACGCGCTTGGCGGGGAACTCGAAGCGCGCGAAGACCCACGCAGCGGGCAGGCCCAGCAGCAGCGTCAGCAGCGTGGACAGACCGGCCAGCGCCAGCGTGAACAGCAGCGTGTCCAGCACGAACGGCTCCAGCCAGGTCTCGATGACGCTGGCGGGTGCCGGCCGGCCCTCGGGCGCGATGCCGAGGGCAAGGATGTTGACCACCGGCCACACGAAGAAGAGGCCCAGGAATGCCAGCGGCGGGACCGCCAGCAGCAGGGCCCATGGGCTCGTCAGCGCAGGACGATGTCGGTCCACTCGCGGATCCAGGTCTCGCGCCCGGCGTCGATGGTCGCCGGATCAAGGCTGAGTGGCGCCGACGGCACCAGCGCGTGCAGCTCGAAGGCCTCGGGCAGGGCCACATCCGAGCGCGCTGGATAGACGTACATCGCCAGCGGCAGCTCCGCCTGCACCTCGGCTGACAGCAGATGGTCGATGAGCGCTGCCGCCAGCTCGGGCTCCTCGGTGCCGCGCAGGATGCCGGCGAACTCGACCTGTCGGAAGCAGCCGGCGTCGACCGCCAGGGTGGCTGACTCGTCGGCCGCGGGATCCTCGCCGAAGAGCACCTCGGCCGCCGGGCTCGACGCATACGAGACGACGATGGGCAGGTCGCCCTCACCGGCGCCGCCCGAGAAGTGGCCGTAGTAGGCCTCCTCCCAGCCGGTCGCGACGGTCACGTCGTTCTCACGCAGGTCGGCCCAGTAGGCCCGCCAGCCGGTCTCGGGGTCTTCGCCGAAGTAGGCCACCGTCGCCAGCAGGAACGCCAGACCGGGCGACGAGGTAGCCGGGTTCTGCACCACCAGCTGGCCGGCCAGGGCTGGGTCCGCCAGGTCCTCGAGGCTCGTCGGGGCCGGCAGGCCACCCTCCTCGAAGGCGGAGCGATCGAGGTTGAGACAGACGTGGCCCACGTCGATGGGCGTGACCCGGCCGTCCGGATCGAGCTGCAGCTCGGCCGGCACGAACGCCAGCGCGGGCGACCGGTAGGGTTCGAAGATGTCCGCCGCCAGTGCCCGCGAGAGGAAGGTGTTGTCGATACCGAACAGCACGTCGGCGAGTGGTCGATCGGCGGTGAGGATGGCCTGGTTGACCATCGAACCGGCGTCACCCGCGGGCAGCAGCCGCAGCTCGACGTCGTTGGCGGCCTCGAACGACTCGATGACCGAGTCGGGCAGATAGAACGAGTCGTGCGTCATCAGCGTCAGCGTGCGCTCCTGGGCCGCCACCGATGCGGCAGCCAGCAGCAGCCCCGCGGTGACGAGCATCGCCGCGGTGATACGTGCTCGTAGCATGTCGGATCCTCCTGTCATCCTCGTGATCGGTCGGTGTGGACCAGCAGCAGGCGGCCCCGTCGGCTGGCCACGCGCGCGCTGTGCCCGAGCAGCTCGTTGGAGAGACCCCGCGACGGGCCCAGCGGCAGGGTCTCGTCGCTGAGCCGGAAGCGCAGGCCGTCGCTCGTGACGCCATTGACCTCGGCTTCGAGCGGGAAGAGCGAGACGAAGTCCCCGGGCTGACCCTTGATGGTCGCGTTGCCCGGACCCTCAGCCGTGCCGATGCGCCAGGTACGCGAGCCGCGGCCGGCGATGACGACCTCCGCCCGGTCCAGCCGCGCGTCGGCCAGCAGCAGCAGGTTGGCCAGGCTGTGCTCGGGACGCACCACCCCGAGTGCCCCCAGCAAGGTGATGCGGCCGGCCCCAGCTTCCAGCGCCGCCAGCAGACACAGCTCCATGTCGCTCTCGTCCTTGTCCCGAGCCGACAC
>DATHSE010000158.1:0-5385 GCA_035464455.1 Anaerolineae bacterium
GAACGCGGGCTTGATGCCCTCGATGCCCCGACCACGTTGTAGGGCGAGTGCGTGTCCGGTCGCAGGTGGGCGCCCGGCTCAGGCGCCGGTCCGGATCTCCGTCCCCGATGGCAGCGTCGGCAAGATGAGCATGAACTTGCCATCCCTCATCGGGTGGCTGCGGCCAGGGCGGTTGTACTTGAGATAGTCCGCTGCCAGCGCGCGCACCGGGACAGTCGCGTTGGGCGGTCGCGACCTGCCCCAGATCGCGCTGACCGATGGATACCAGGGATCGGAGACGAAGACGGACGTGACCTTGTACTTGCTGGTGTAAGCCGGGTCCGCGGTGGCCGCGAAGCCCGACATGACCCAGGCATGTGCACCTCGCCACACGACCAAGCCGGCCGGCCGGCCGGTCAGGCGGATGGCCTTGGCAGCCTTGCGGATGGCCTGCTTCCGCGTCGCTGCTCGTTCGACCTCATATGGTCCGTAGCCTCGCGCATCGAGGACACCGGCCCAGTCGCGCAGCCCGAGCCCGTGCAGGCCCTTCTCCCAGCGCTGCTTGCCGGCCACCTTCTCCCAGAACGGATCGTACCGCTCGTCGAGACGGCGGGCCTGGAAGTGCAGTCGCCGCTGGAACGCCTTCGAGCGCTTGGGCCGGCCATCTTCGACGATGTTGATCATCGTCTGGGCTGCGGCCGAGATGCACCAGAACGGCGTCTGCTGGCTGACGAAGTCGCCCTCGGAATAGAGGTTCAAGGCGAATGGGCCGGGCTTGGCCTTCGGCCGTAGGCGGATAGCGCGGGTCGGTGGCTCAGCATCGGTCGTGGCGAGCTCGACGCTGCCGGTCCCGACCTCGACGGACAGCAGACCCGCCTGCACGGCGCGAAGCCCCGACTCGATGGAGCGCAGTCCTGAGTCTACGGCCGCCAAGAGGTGCGGCGTGGACAGGCCTGGCGCCGGTTCTCGCGCTGCGGCGCTGGCGGGGCCGACCAGCAGCACGGCAGACAGCGCCATCGCCAGGGACAGGACCAGGGCCGCAACGCGTTCACGGCCGATGCCCTCGCAGGCGATCGGCGTTGCTGCTCTCGCCCCCCGGCGATGGGTGCTCACGTTCGGGCACCTTAGAGCACGTACTCCGGCCTGTGAAGCTACGTTGCCCATCCTTAACCCACGCTGGGTCTCGCGGTGGGGCGACGTAGTTTGGCCACGGGACGAACGCGTGCCGCGGACCGATCGCTATGCACGTATGCGTGACCGATGTAGCATGCAAGGGCCATACAGATGCTGGACAAGCGCGCCGCCGTGAGGCCTGGACATTGCCGCTCCCAACAGCGTCGAGCGATGGCACTGTGTAGAGGAGGACCCAGATGTCCGCATCATCCATCCGCCGCGCGAGCGTGCTCGCCTCAGCGGTATCACTGCTGGCGCTGACGGTACTGCCCGTTGCCGCAGCTGCCCAGGACGAGAGCGCCCAGGTGCGCGTCCTGCACGGATCGGGCGACGCCCCGGCCGTGGACGTGTATGCCGGCAGGGACCGCGTCGTCGAGGGCCTGGAGTTCGCCTCCATCACGCCGTACCTCGAGGTTCCCGCCGGCGAGTACCGCATCCGGGTCGTGCCGGCCGGCGCGACGCTCCAGGAAGGCCCCGTCGTCATCGATGCCAGGCTGACCTTCGAGGGCGGCACCGCCACCACCGTGGCAGCGACCGGCAGCCTCGCCGAGGGCATCATCCCGCAGGTCGTGGCCGATGATCCCAGCCCGAGCGTCGAGAGCGCCCAGGCCCGCGTCGTCCACTTCGCCTTCGACGCGCCGGCGGTCGACATCGCCCCCGTGGGCGGCGACCCCATCATCACCGATCTGGCCTACCCCGACAACTCGGGCTACGCCGACCTGCCCCCGGGCACCTATGAGCTCGAGGTCCGCGCCGCCGGTAGCCCGGATGCGGTCGTTACCCTGCCGCCGCTCGACTTCGGCGCCGGCACCAGCTCCAGCGCGTTCGCCGTCGGCAGCCTCGAAGCCGGCACGTTCACCGTGGTCCCGGCGCTCGACGCCTCCATCCCGACGACGGCGCAGCTGCGCGTGCTGCACGGATCGCCTGACGCGCCTCCGGTCGATGTCGTCCTCAACGGGGTCCGCGTCTTCGGCAACCTGCCCTTTGGGCAGAGCTCGATCCTGCTGACCGTTCCGGTCGGCGAGAACCAGATCCAGATCATCCCCTCCGGCGGGTCGCTGGAAGACAGCCCCGTGGTGATCGACGCGACGCTTCCCTTCGAAGGCGGCACGCAGACGACGGTCATCGCCAGCAACAGCCTCGCCGACATCGAGGCCAACGTCGTGGCTGACAACCTCTCGACCAAGGCCAAGCGCGCCCAGATCCGCGTGGGCCACCTCAGCGCAGATGCACCCAACGTCGACATCGCTCCGGACGGCGCGAAGGCTGCCGACGCCCTGCTGAAGGACGTCGCCTACCAGGACGTGTCGGACTACCTGACCCTGAAGGCCGGCGAGTACGACCTCGACGTCCGCGAGCCGGGCAAGAAGGCGGTCATCGCCGACCTGCCCGCCCTGCAGCTGGAGCGGGGCACCAACTACAGCGCCTACGCCATCGGCTCCCCTGCCGACGGCACCTTCCAGGTGGTGCTGCTGGTGGACGCCGCTTCCTGATCGAACCGAGCACTGATCGAAGGGGCCCCGGCAGACGCCGGGGCCCCGTCCTCGTTCAGGCGTGCCGTATCGCGGCACGCCGCAGAGCGATCCGGCAGCAGAAGGAACCACCGTTGGTCATGACCCGGTCGCCCGAACGTCCTACTGACCTCGCGCGGCCGGACCCACGATGATGCGGGTGGACCGGTTTCGTCCGGACCGCATTCATCCCTTACACCGCAGCCTGCCCCTCGGGCCGCGAACCGGCATCGGAGACAACGCTCGTGACCCAAGCGCTCATCGCGACCCCGGGTGCAGCGATGGTCGGAAAGACCGCCGCGGCGCTTGACCTGGGCAGCGCCAGGGTCCTTGTCGCCGATCGGGATGTGATGAGCCGTCGCGTCATCGCCTCGATGCTCCAGCAGGCAGGCTATGACGCCGTGATCGAGTCGGACGCCTCTGCCGTGCTGGCCGCGCTCGAGGCCCATGCCATCGACGTGGTGCTGCTCGACATCGGCATCGCCGGCGTGGACGGTGGCGACCTGATGCAGAGGATCCACCGGGACCGGCGCTACGTGGATCTCCCCATCGTGGTCCTCAGCAGCCCCAGTCACCACGACGCCGCCATGGCCTCGCTCGGCCGTGGTGCCGACGATGTCATCTCCAAGCCCATCGACCCGCACTTCCTGCTGGCGCGCATCAAGGCTGCGCTGCGGACACGGCGCGCGCTGCTGGGCATGGAGGCGGCGCACCAGGTCATCGCCACGCTGGCCAACGAGATGAACACGCGTGACACGGACATCCAGCGGCACACCGAGCGCATCGGCAAGTACGCCTCCGAGCTGGGTCATCGTGTCGGCCTGTCGGCGGCCGATCTGCATGCGGTGGCCTACAGCATCCTGCTCCACGACCTGGGGCGCATCGGTATCTCCGAATCGATCCTGCTCAAGCAGGGCCCGCTGACGAACGATGAGCGCGAGGCGGTCCGACGACACACCGAGATCGGTGAGCGCATCGCGGCGCCGCTCCACGGTGCCGAGCGCTTCGGTCCCATCATCCGCCACCACCACGAGCGCTGGGACGGCATGGGTTACCCGGATGGGCTGGCCGGCGAGGAGATCCCGGCGGGGGCACGCATCATCGCCATCGTCGATGCCTTCGACGCCATGACCCAATACCGACCCTACCGTGAGGCGCGATCGATCAGCGAGGCCATCGAGGAGTTGCGCCGGGAACGTGGTCGCCAGTTCGATGCGCAGCTCGTCGACGAGTTCGTCCACGTCATCGAGTGGGACGGCCTGCTCTGACACGATCGCCCCGCCCTGCAGGGCAGCCACGCAGACGTGCTATGCTCGCTACTGGCGCACCATGCGCCGTCAACACGCGCGGCAGCACTGTCACTCCTCTCATCGGCCACGACGAGAAGTTTCGTTGGGTCGCTCGAGAAGGAGTTTTTTGATGGATACCACGAGCGACAAGATGCTCACCTGCGCGGACTGCAACAGCGAGTTCACGTTCACCTCGAGTGAGCAGCAGTTCTACGCCGACCGACAGTTCAGCGAACCGCGCCGCTGCCCCTCGTGTCGAGCTTCCCGCAAGCTGTCACGTGGCGGCTCGGGCGACCCCGACCGCTCCGGCGGCTACTCGTCCGGTGGCTACTCCGGCGGTGGCTCGCGCGAGATGTTCAGCACCACCTGCTCGAGCTGCGGCCGTGAGGCCCGCGTTCCGTTCCAGCCGACCGGATCCAAGCCGGTCTACTGCAGCGACTGCTTCACCTCCCAGCGCCAGAGCTACCGGTAGGCACCGGGGCGGCCATGTTCTCGCTCACCGCGAACGCCACGACCGAGCTCAAGGCCGCCCGTATCGCGTCGGGCATCCCCGACACCTGGGGCATCCGCTTCTTCGCGCCCGTGCAGGGCCAGGCGGATGTCACCTTCAGGTTCGTCGACTCGCCCGAGCCCGGCGATATCGTCGGAGGCTCCGACCAGCTGCACACCTACGTGGCGATGGAAGTCAACGAACGCCACGGTGATGCCACGGTCGACTTCAGGATCGTGGATGGCCGCTCCAACCTCACCATCCGGCCGTACCTCGCCGGACGCGCCCGCAGGTAGCATCCCCGGGCTTGACGAAGGCTCGAGCCGTCACGCAGCGCAGGAACGAAGCCGACTGACCCGGGCTGTGGCATGGTGGCACCATGGACGAGCTGCTGACCCTGCCCCTTCGCCTGCCTCCGAACCGCGTCTACCGCTTCTATCGGGGCGGAGCCCTGATGGACCGCTTCCGCGGCGCGCCTGAGCCGCAGGACACCGTCTTTCCCGAGGACTGGGTCGGCTCCGTCACCGCCGCCATCAACCCGCCCGAGCACACGTACCCTGGCGAAGGGCTGAGCTCCGTTGACATCGGCGGGCAGCCGGTCCGCGTCGCCGACCTGCTCCGGGAGCGGCCCCAGGACGTCGCCGGCCGCCACATCGTGGAGCGCTATGGGCCGACGACGGCGCTGCTGGTGAAGCTGCTCGATGCCGGCTCGCGGCTGCCGGTCCATGTCCACCCCACGCGTGACCTGGCACGCCAGCTGTTCGACGCGCAGTTCGGCAAGGCCGAGGCCTGGGCCGTCCTGGCCACCCGCCAGATCGAGGGCCAGCCCTCCCCGCGCATCTGGCTCGGGTTCCGCCAGGACGTCGCGCGCGAGCAGCTGATGGCCTGGATCGAGCAGCAGGATACGGACGCCATCCGTGGTGCCATGAACGAGATCGAAGTG
>DATHSE010000159.1:0-6321 GCA_035464455.1 Anaerolineae bacterium
CCAGCTGGGCCATCTCTCGCTCGACCCGGCCGGGCCGCCCTGCAACTGCGGCCGGCGCGGCTGTTCCGAGGTGCTCGCCTCGGGCACGGCACTCACGCACCTCATCGAGGAGGCTGGGCTGCCTGCAGGTACGACGGCCGAGGCACTCCTGGAGCGGTGGCCGGACGACGAGATCGGTGGAGCGGTCCTGCGCCGCTGGGCGGGCGCCTGGCGCGATGCCATCGACACGGCCGTGGCGGTGCTCGACCCGGACCTGGTCGTGCTCTGTGGCGGGCTCGGGGCTGCTGCGGCTGCCGCGGTCGAGGCTTGTGCCCCGAGCACGTCCCCGTGGTTCGAGTGTCCGGTCGTCCCAGCCCGGCTGGGAGATGACGCGGGGGTCATCGGCGCCGGGCTGCAGGCCCTCGCAGCATGACTCGCGCCGCCCTCGTCAACGGCGTCCCGGCATCAGGCAAGACCACGGTCGCCCGGGCTCTCGGTGCCCGGCTGGGCGTCCCGGTCCTCGAGCTCGACGTGGTCAAGGAGGTCCTGTTCGAGGAGCTGGGTCATCGAGATGCGGATCGCGAATGGGGCCGTGCGCTGGGCCGGGCCAGCATCGGTTCCATCTGGGCCCTGCTCGAGGGCTTTCCGGCTGACTCGACCGTCGTGGTGGAGGCCTGGTTCCGCTTGCCCCCGCATGAGGCCGTCCTACGTGGCCTGGAGCGCGCCCGGGTCGACCGCTGGGTCGAGGTCTGGTGCCACGCAGACCCCGATGTCCTCGTGGCACGCTATGCCGCCCGCCGGCGCCATCCGGGCCATCCTGCCCCCGAAGACTTCGTGGACGAGCTTCGCCAGCTGATCTCGAACGCGCGTCCGATGGCGCTCGCGCCGACCCTGGAGGTGAACACCACCGACTTCGCGGCGCTCGACCTCGACGCGGTCGCGCGCTGGGTCCAGGATGGGTTGGCGGCGGATCGATGCGTGGGAGCGGATCGATGAGTGAGGAGCGGGCATGTGCGCCGCCATGGATCCCGGCCCGACGCGAACGCTAGAATGTCGACTGTACCGTTCGAGCCGCGCTGACTGAGGGTGCGGCCAAGGACCCGCCGGGTCGACAATGGAGGAGATTCACGTGAAGAGAACTTGGATGGCCGCTCTGGTCGTGGGCGCGGTGGCCGTGACCGGCGCTCTCCCGGTGGTGGCCCAGGACGAGATGAGCGTGGAAGGCAAGACCGTCACGCTCATGGTCGGCGTGAAGGGTGACCCCTTCTACATCTCCATGGAGTGCGGCGCCCGTGAGGCGGCTGAGGCGGCTGGCATGTCGCTCGACGTCCAGGGGCCGGACCGCTTCGACGTCATCCTGCAGAACCCGATGCTGGACGCGGTCGCGGCGTCCGCGCCGGATGCGCTGCTGGTAGCCCCCAACGACCGCACCGCCTCGGCCGGCCCGCTGCTCAACATCCAGGAGGGTGGCACGCAGGTCGTGCTCGTCGACACCATCGTCGACGACCCGGCTGTCGGCATCTCGCGCATCGCGACCGACAACTTCCTCGGCGGCGTGAAGGCCGCTGAGGCCCTCGATGTGCTCGGCCTCGAAGCGGGCGCGAAGGTGCTCGTGATCTCGACCAACCCCGGCGTGTCCTCGGTGGACGCGCGCGTGGACGGCTTCAACGAGAAGGCCGCCGAACTTGGCTATGTGCTGGTCTCTGAGACGCAGTACTCGAACAACGAGGCCTCGGTGGCCGCCCAGATCATCAGCGCGCAGCTGCAGGCTGACCCCGATCTCGCCGGCGTGTTCGCCACCAACCTCTTCACGGCCCAGGGCGTCGCGACCGGCGTGCGCCAGGCTGGTGCCACCGATGTCCAGGTCGTCGGCTTCGACGCCGGCCCGGACCAGGTCCTGCAGCTGCAGGCTGGCGACGTCCAGGCGCTCGTGGCGCAGCAGCCGTTCACCATCGGCAAGATGGGCATCGAGCAGGCCATCGCGGCCCTGACGGGTGGCGAGGTCACGCCTGAGATCCAGACCGAGTCGACGGTCGTGACGATGGACAACATCGACGATCCCGAGGTCAACCAGTTCCTGTACAAGTCCGAGTGCTAGAAGGCAGCTCGATCTGACGCAACGGGGCGGCGTGACTGCACCAAGAGCAGTCAGGCCGCCCCATTCGCTATCCTGCGAGGACGGCATGACCACTACGAACCAAGTGTCGGGCGGACCCGCACTCGAGGCCCGCGACATCACCAAGACCTTCGGGCACGTTCGTGCGTTGCGCGGCGCGTCATTCGAGGCCTTCCCAGGGGAGGTCACCGCCCTCATCGGCGACAACGGCGCTGGCAAGTCCACGCTCATCAAGGTCCTCTCCGGCGTCTATAGCCCCGACGCCGGCCAGATCCTGGTCGATGGCAAGGTGGTGCACATCTCGCACCCCAGGCACGCGGCGGCACTGGGCATCGAGACCGTCTACCAGGATCTCGCGCTCGCACCCGACCTTGACGCACCGGCGAACGTGTTCCTTGGGCGCGAGATCAGGCGCTTCCGGGTGCTTCACCATCAGGGCAAGATGCGCCAGCTGACCGAGACCCGCTTCAAGGAGCTCGGCGTGGGCCTGGTCCAGGACATGCGCGTGCCCGTGGCCGCGTTCTCCGGCGGCCAGAAGCAGTCGGTGGCCATCGCCCGCGCGGCCATGTGGGCCGAGCACGTCATCATCATGGACGAGCCCACCGCGGCACTCGGCGTCGTCCAGACGGCCAACGTCCTCCGGCTCATCGAGACCATCCGCGACCGCGGCCTCGCCGTCGTCCTCATCTCGCACAACCTGTTGGAGGTGCTGCAGGTGGCGGACCGCATCGAGGTCATGCGCCTCGGAGCCCGGGTGGCGAGGTTCCGCAAGGGTGAGGCTGATGCCGAGCGGCTGATCGCCGCGATGACCGGCTCGTACGTCACCGAGGTCTCGGCATGACCGAGCAGGACAAGCCAACCCTCTCGGCCGAGCTGGAAGCGGAGCAGACCACCGACGTCACCGCCGCCGAGATCAGGCCGCGGTCGCGCTGGCGCACGGTCGCCGGGAGCCAGGTGTTCATCACGCTGGCGTTCCTGCTGCTGCTCATCGCGGCCTTCACGATGCTGGAGCCGGGCAAGTTCGGGACCGTCAACAACCTGACGCTGCTGGCGCAGAACGTGGCCATCCTCACCGTCGTCAGCGTGGGCACGACCTTCGTCATCGCGACCGCCGGCATCGACCTGTCGATCCCGAGCGCCATCATCCTGGGCGAGGTCTTCACGGTGAAGGCGCTGCAGATGATCCCCGTCGGCGATCGCATGGCTGTGGCCATCCCTGCCGACGAGGCCAACGCCCTGGTCATCGTCCTGCCTCTGCTGGCGGCACTGTTCGCCGGGTTCCTCATCGGCGCCATCAACGGGATGCTCGTAGCCTATCTACGCATCGCGCCCTTCATCACCACCCTCGCCACGCTGGGGGCCGGCCTGGGCGTGGCCCTGTTGCTGATGAACGGCGTGAACGCCGCCACGTACGCGATCGCGCAGGTCGCGGACAGCGACTTGTTCTTCGGCGTCTCGAACCTGATCGTCATCGCGCTGGGCGTGGTCATCCTGGGCTACATCGGCATGCACATGTCCATCTTCGGGCGACACACGCTGGCCATCGGATCGAACGAGGAGGCCGCGCGCCGCGTCGGCATCAATGTCAAGCGGCACCTGCTCAAGGTCTACATCGTGGGCGGCGTCGCGGCTGGGTTCGCGGGCTACCTCTCGGTGGCCTACTTCACCACCACCTCCGTCGCCGGACATGCGACGGACAACCTGCGGGCCATCACCGCGGTAGCGCTCGGTGGTACCAGCCTCTTCGGCGGCGTGGCCACCATCATCGGCACCGTCGTGGGGGTGTGGATCCCGGCCGTGCTGCAGAACGGCTTCATCATCATCCGCGTCCAGCCCTACTGGCAGATGATCGCTGTCGGCGCGGTCCTCGTGGCGGCGGTGGCTCTGGACCAGTGGCGCCGCCGCAGCCAGAACCGAAGCTAGCATCCAGCTCCCTGCGCGAGCCCGGTCACCGGCGTTCCGGGTGACGCTGGCTTGCTGCGCCCCGGTTCAGGCGTCTTCGCCGGCGGCGTGCCTGTCGACCAGCTCCGAGACCGCGTGGATGATGGTGATGTGCATCTCCTGGATGCGCGCCGTCGCGCCTGAGGGCACGCGCAGTGCCCGCTCGGCGACATCCGCGATCCGCCCACCAGCGGCACCGCAGAGCGCCCAGGTTCGCGCGCCTCGATCGCACGCCGCCTGGAGGCCGCGCACCACGTTCTCGGCCTCGCCCGATGTGCTGATGCCGACCACCACGTCGGCGGGGCCGCACAGCGCCGTCACCTGCCGGGCGAAGACGTCCGCATAGCCGTAGTCGTTGGCGATGGCGGTCAGGACGGAGCTGTCCGTGGTCAAGGCGATGGCCGGGATGGCTGGCCGATCACGCTGGAAGTGCCCGGTGAGCTCGCCTGCGAAGTGCTGCGCGTCGGCGGCGCTGCCGCCGTTGCCGAAGACGATGAGCTTGCCCCCGCCCTCCACCGCCGCGATGATGTCCGCGGCCAGCTCGGCGATGCCCGGCAGCAGCTGCGCACGGGTCGCGGCAGCGACCTGGAGGTGCTCGTCGAGGATGGCTGCCAGGGTCACTCGGGGATCGTGCATGGCTCCATCGTAGGCGCTCCCCGGACGGCCGTCGCGGGCCGGGCGGGACGGTCGGTTCGTCGGTCGGGCTTGCACGCGAGCACATCCGTGACTATCGTTCCGCGCAGCCCTCGCGCCGGCCGAGGTGGAAACGGGTATCTGGCTTGCTTGACGCGATCCCGCAGGTCTCGCCGCGCGACGAAGGTCGGCAGTACCACATCGACCTCGCGCCTGGGGAGGTGGCCGACTACATCCTGCTCCCCGGCGACCCCGAGCGCACGGACCGCATCGCGTCCTTGCTCGACACCGTCGAGGTCAAGCGTCGCCACCGGGAGTTCAACTCCGTCACGGGCCTTCACCGCGGTCTGCGTATCTCGGTGGTGGCGACCGGCATCGGCACGGACAACGTGGAGATCGTCCTCGCCGAGATCCTCGCCATCGCCGAACGCAAGCCGACGTTCATCCGCATCGGCTCCTCCGGCGTGCTGCGCGAAGACATCACGCTCGGGGACCTCGTCATCAGCACGGGTGCTGTCCGACTCGAAGGAACCACCAGGTTCTACGTCGACGATGGTTTTCCCGCGGTCGCCGACTATCGTGCCGTCGCCGCGTTGCTGGAGGCTGCGCATCGGACCGGTCTTCCTGCTCACCTGGGCATCACGGC
Organism: Anaerolineae bacterium; assembly: GCA_035464455.1. Lineage (GTDB taxonomy): Bacteria > Chloroflexota > Limnocylindria > Limnocylindrales > CSP1-4 > JAFMJV01. Next base: position 5,316 of record DATHSE010000159.1, read on the forward strand.
GACCTCAGCCAGCTTCTATGCCGGCCAGGGTCGGCCACACCCGCAACTACCACCGCGCTTTCCGGATCTGGCGGAGCGCATGGCCGCACAAGGTGTGGTCAACTTCGAGATGGAGGCCTCGGCAGTGCTCATCTTGGCCGCCCTTGCCGGCTGCCGTGCCGGTGTGGTTTGCACCGCCTTCGCACAGCGCACCAAGGGTGTCGCCGTGGTGGGGGAGCAGAAGGAGTCAGCAGAAGAGGGCCTCATCGCCACCGGGCTGGAGGCTCTGCACGTGCTGGCCGAGATGGACGGGCAGCGGGCACGCTCGGGCGAGCTGCACTGGCGTCCGTCACACTGGGCCTAGAGATGGCAACCTACTACAGTCAGGAATGGCACCAACGTTGCTGTTCGCCAAGCGAGACCCGGCAGATGATCGGGTCCCAGAGGGTTCCGAGCTCGACCAGACGCTCGGAGGGATAGGAGGAAACGGCATGGCCGAGGCATATTGCGTCAAGGACAAGCAGAAGGTCGAGATCCAGGACCCGCAGAAGATCACCATGAAGAATGGCAAGCCCGCGACCAAGGGCACCTGCCCCAAGTGTGGCGGCAGCGTCTTCCGCATCGGCGGCTGACTCCTTCTCTCTGACGCGAGCGGTGACCCCGGTCGACACGACCGGGGTCACGTGCTGTCTCTAGACTCGTGCTGCACCCATCTGCCATGAGACCCGCCATGCCCGCCGACTTCACGACCGTCCACCTCCGTGGCCCCGTCCTCGCCCTGGACCTGGGTGCCACCAACGCCCGGGCTGGCGTCGTCACACCCGCCGGCCGGCTGACCGTCCGCCATGCCGGCGCGATCCCGGTGGCTCAGGGCGTGCCCGCGGTCGTGGACCATTGCCTGGGGCTGCTGCGCCGGTCCCGGGACGAGCACCTCGCTGCCGGCGGGGCCGAGCCCATCGCCGTGGGCATCGCCGCGCCCGGTCCGCTGGACCCGGCTGCGGGTAGGCTCATCGATCCGCCCAACCTG
>DATHSE010000160.1:0-4152 GCA_035464455.1 Anaerolineae bacterium
GACTGACCGCGGGGACTCGCGGCCAGCACCGAGGTCCGCGGCCGACACCCGAGGCCCGAGGAGCCAGCGCCCCGCGCCCCGACGCCCCGCCGAACCAGCGCCCCGCCGAGCCAGCGCCCCGCGCCCCGACGCCAGGCGCCCCGTCTCCTGCGCCTGGGATGGCGTGATGATCGCGCCGGCGAGCGGTGGCCGCGCTACCCTAGCGGCCATGTACGAGCTATGGCTGTTCCTGCATATCCTCGGGGCCATCGCGGCCTTCGGGTTCGGTTTCTACGCTCCGGTCTTCGGGATGGCGACGGCCCGGGAGCCACAGCACGGCAACTGGTACATGCGCGCGTCCAAGCGTGTCTCGAACGCGGTCATCATCCCGGTGGCCATCTCCATGTTCATCACCGGGACGCTGCTCGTCATCGAGCGGGGCGGCATGCGCCGATTCGAGGAGCTGTGGCTGACGGTGTCGCTGGTCCTGTACGTCATCGCCCTGCTGATCATCTTCCTGCTCCAGCGCCCTGCCCTCAACAAGGTCATCGCCCTCACCGAGCAGCCGCCGGGGCCGGGGGACCCGCCCGCAGGGCTCGCGGAGAGCACCAGGAAGATGCAGCTCTACGGCACGATCCTGCTGGTGCTGACCATCGCCATCGTGGCGCTGATGGTCTGGAGGCCAGTGCTCTAGGGAGCGAGGCATCCAGGGCCCGCGCTACGACTGCCCAGCCTCCAGGAGCAGCGCGGACAGGCGCGAGTAGCGGGCATACACCTCGTCATAGACCGCCACGCACGCCGCGTCCGGCTCGGTCAGCTTGAGGGGCGGACGCGCGGCGTCACTCGCCTCGGCGTAGTCGGCGTAGACGCCGGCCGCGATGCCGCCGATGAGCGCGGCCCCGACCCCGGTGCGCTCGGGGGCGTTGACATACGCGAGTGGCTCGCCGAAGACGTCGGTCAGGATGCCGCGCCACAGCGGGCTGGCCAGGCCGTTGCCCGTAGCCAGCCAGGATTCGCACTCGCCGCCGGCATCGACCACCGCATCCCGGGTCGCCCGCAGCGAGCAGGCCACGCCCTCGAGGACCGCGCGTGCGAGGTGCGCACGTCGGTGCCCCAACCTGAGTCCCACGAACGCACCCGTCGCCTCCGGGTCCATGATGGGTGTGCGCTCGCCCACGAGGTAGGGCAGGAAGATGAGCCCGTCGGCCCCGGCCGACACGTCGACGGCGAGACGGTCGAGCGCGGCATACGGGTTCTCCGTCTGCAGCCGGAGCCGGTCGCGCAACCAGCGCAGCGAGAGGCCCGCCGAGAGCGTCGCGCCGAGCTGGTACCAGCGGTCGGGTACGGCATGGCAGAAGGTATGGATGCGTCCTTTCGGATCGGCCAGGGGCGCGGCGGTGGCGACGACGATCTGGCCGCCCGTCCCCAGCGCGACCGAGCCGTTCCCGGGCTCCACGAGCCCATTGGCGACCGCCTGCGCGCACTGGTCGGCACAACCGGCAGCCACCGGGATGCCCGCCCGCAAGCCCAGCTCCGCCGCCGCAGCCTCGCTGACGTACCCCGCCACCGACGCCGACTCCAGCAGCGGCGGCAGGATGTGGCTCGGCGCACCCAGTCGCTCGCAGAGCTCGGTCGACCAGGCGCGCGCCGCGACGTCGAACATGGCCGTCCCCGAGGCATCGCTGATGTCCGTGGCGGCCTCGCCAGTCAGTCTCAGGCGCAGGTAGTCCTTGGGCAGCACGAACATGGCCGTGGCATCCAGGCGTTCGGGCTCGTGCCGGCGCAGCCAGGCGAGCGTGGGGCCCATGAAGCCGGCTGCCGGGCGGGTGCCGGCGATGGACAGGAACGTCTGGACGCCGATCTCGGCCTCGATCTGCGGGATGAGGTCGGCCGTGCGCTGGTCGGCCCAGGTGATGGCGTGGCCCAGCGGTCGATGGTCCGATCCGAGCAGCACGCCCCCGTGCATGTGGCCGTCGAGGCCGATGCCGGCGATGTCATCGGTGCCGGCCTCGTGGCGGGCCTGCCGCACGGCCTTGACCGTGTTCGACCACCAGCCCTCGGGGTCCTGCTCGGCGCGGTTGGGCGCCGGCACCTCCATCGGGATCTCGCGCGTGCCTGTGCCCAGGACCTGGCCGGCCTCGTCGACGATGACGGCCTTGACCGCCGAGGTGCCCAGGTCGATGCCCAGCAGTGCCATGGCGGCATGCTAGTCCTCGGCGCGTGCCTCCAAGCGGTGACCGCGCACCCACGCCGCTCGCACCATGCCCGCTCGCTCGCGGAAGATGAGGCGGCTGGCAACCTCCTCGACATCGTGGCAGGCATCGGCGCCCGGCGGACGTCCCAGCTCGGGATCGACCACGATGAGGTCGGCCTCCTTGCCCGGCTCGAGCGAGCCGATGACGTCGTCCAGCCCCAGGGCCTGCGCGCCGCCGAGCGTGCCTAGCCGGAGCCAGTCGAGCGGTCCGGGTAGCGGCCGACCATCCCCCGTCAGCGTGGCGCGCGCGTTGTGCTGCAGGAAGCCCAGGCGCATCTGCGTGATGACCGAGAGCTCCGGCGCGCCGGCCACGTCGGTGCCGAGGCCCATGCGGATGCCCTCATCGAGATATCGCGCGATGGGCATCACGCCACTGCGGATGAACATGTTGCTGACCGGGCAGTGGGCGATGGCCGAATCGGACTCGACCATCCGGTCGACCTCCCGCTCGGACAGGTGGATGGCGTGCGCGAAGAGCGCCTTGCGGCCGAGTCCACCGGCGCGGTCGTAGACGTCGAGGTAGTCGGCGGCCTCGGGGAAGTGCTGCGCCACCGTGGCCATCTCGCGGGCGTCCTCTGACAGGTGCGTCTGCCAGGTCGCCCCGTAGTGCTCGGCGAGCGCTGCCGATTCGCGCAGCAGGTCGGCCGTGCATGAGACCGCGAAGCGAGGCGTGAACGCGTAGCGCAGCCGGCCATCCGCAGCACCGTGCCAGCGCTCGCACAGGTCTGCAGAGGCTCGCAGGGCGTTCTCGAGGATGTCGCCGGGTGGGGTGCGGTCGTCGTAGGTCAGGCGGTCCATCAAGACGTTGCCGATGATCGCGCGGATGCCGTGCGCCTCGGCCGCGCGGAAGCAGGCGTCGGTCGAGTCGGGCCAGATGGCTGCATAGCCGGCGAAGGTGGTCGTTCCGTCCGCCGCCATGGCGCGGTAGACCTGTGGTGCCAGTCGCTCGGCAGCGGCCACATCGAACGCCCGCTCCAGCGAGAAGACGTAGCGCTCCAGCCAGGCCAGCAGGTCCATGCCCGCGCCCAGGCCGGCGGCCGGGATCTGCGGGATGTGCACGTGCGTGTCCACGAGGCCGGGCATGACCACCAACGGCCGCAGGTCCGTGGCGGTCTCGGCCGCGCGCGGCGCATCGGCAGCGTCGCGGATGGAGCGGATGCGCCCGGACGCGTCAACGTCGATGACGCCGTCAGGCAGCCACATCGTCGCGCCATCAGCCAGCGGGCTCAACAGCCGCGCACGCAGCGTGAAGGGCGGGGTCGCGGGGGTCAGGTCGGACACGCTCGCGAGCCTAGGGCCCCATCGGCCGGCGCGTCAATGTCGGTCCGTGATCGCCACGGAGATGACCTCCAGGCCGTCGATGCGTCTGAAGTCGCGCGGGTTGCAGGTGTAGAGCGGCAGACCGTTGGCGAGAGCGACGGCCGCGATCATCGCGTCGTAGGCCCGCGCGGACGTCTTCCGGCCGGTGCGACGAAGTCCGGCCGCGACTTGGCCGAAGGCGCGAGCCGCATCGGCATCGAACGGCAGCGGGTCGAAGTCCACTTCAGCTCGCTGGAGGTGGGCCTGTCTCGCGGCCCGCGCATCGTCCGAACCGACCAGCGGACGCACGCGAGCAGCGATGGAACGTTCTTGAGCCTTGCCGGACGCACTAAGGTACAAGCGCGACGAAGGTACGTTGCGCAGAAGCGGTGACCCACATGACACGAGAGCTCGTCCGACGAGCGATCGAGGGGGATCACGATGCGTTTTCCAGCCTGGTGGACGGATCGGTCGATCGTCTGCATGCCGTGGCCACACTCATCCTGCGAGATTCGGACCGTGCCCAGGACGCGGTGCAGGAGGCGCTCATGTCCGCCTGGAAAGACATCCGGGCCCTCCGCGATCCCGACGCGTGGGATGCCTGGCTCCACCGCATCACG
>DATHSE010000161.1:0-9449 GCA_035464455.1 Anaerolineae bacterium
GTCCGCGGCACGTGACAGGATCCAGCGGTCGAGCAGGCTGCGATCGTGGTCCTCGGCCTGGCGGCCGATGACGTCGCGACCGGGCTGCCAGTCGCCCAGGCGAGCGTAGGTGGTGAGGAAGGCCAGCACGTTCCACAGCACCAGCAGCTCGCGGCGCGCCTCATCGGCGGTGTGGTAGCCGAAGAGGATGTTGTCCTCGGGGCGGGCGGTGGCGTACATCCAGCGCATGACGTCGACCCCCATGCGCTCAGCCGCCTCGTTGAACTCGATGGCGTTGCCCCAGGACTTGTGCATGGGTCGCCCGTCCTCGCCGTAGAGCGTGGCGTAGCCGAACAGGGACTTGAACGGAGCCTCGTTGCGCAGCACGGTGCCCATCGCCAGCATCGAGTAGAACCAGTTGCGGAACTGTCCTGGGAATGATTCGGTCACGAAGTCGGCCGGGAACCACTTCTGCCAGTACTCGGGGTCGGTGCGGTAGTGCAGCGTGCTGAAGGGCACGATGCCCGCGTCCAGCCAGGGGTTGCCCACGTCGCGGATGCGGCGCGAGTCGGCGCCGCAGGCCGTGCACGGTACGATGACCTCGTCGACCCAGGGTCGGTGGGCCGATCGGCCCTGCAACTGCTCGAAGCCCGCGGAGGCCTTCTCGCCCAGCTCTTCGCGGCCACCGATGACCTGGTAGGCGTCACACGCCGTGCACTCCCAGATGGGCAGCGCCAGTCCCCAGTAGCGCTTCTTCGAGATCATCCAGTCGGACATGGTGTAGAGCCAGTCGATCTCGCGGTCGTGGCCGAAGGCCGGATACCACGCGATCTGGTCCACGACGTCCATGATCTGGTAGCGCAGGCTGGTCGCCTTCTGCTCCTCGCTCAGCTGCTCGCGCGGGACGTCGTAGACCTTCCCCATCGAGATGTACCACTCGTCGACCACGCGGAAGAGCAGCGCCGTGCCGCAACGCCAGCAGTGCGGGTAGCGGTGGGTGTACGGCTCCAGGTGGTAGTAGAAGCCGCGTGCCTCCAGCTCCTCGATGATCTCGGCCGTGATAGCCGCCGCGTCCTTGCCGCTGAAGGGCCCGAAGCCGCCGAGATAGTGGCCCGCCTCATCCAGCGGCGCGATGACCGGCAGCTCGAGCTTGAGACCAAGCCCGAAGTCCTCGGCGCCGCCGCCGGGTGCGATGTGCACGATGGACGTGCCCTCGTCCTCGCCCACCTCGTCCCACTCGATGACACGATGGACGTAGGGCGAGCGGCCCTGCGTGTCGACGCCCGCGGCGAAGGCCTCCTGCACTGCCGGCAGGTCGTCGAACGCCGCCCGGTAGTGCCAGCCAAGCAGGTGCTCGCCCTTGTGCTGCTCGAGCACCCGGAAGTCGCCCTGCACGGCCGTGCGGGCCGCCGTCTTGCCCACCCAGAAGCGCTCCTCGCCCTGCTCGATGAGCAGGTAGTCGAGGTCCCGATGGACGGCGGCGGCCACGTTGGCGGTCATGGTCCAGGGCGTCGTCGTCCACACCAGCAGCGCCTCGCCGGGGCGGTCGATCAGCTCGAAGCGCACGGTAAGGCCGGGGTCCTCGCGGTCCTGGTAGCCCTCGTTCATCTCCATCTGGCTCATACCCGTGCCGCAACGCGCGCACCAGGGCATCGAATCCTTGCCCCGATAGAGCCAGCCACGACGGTCGCACTCGGCCAGGAAGGCCCAGATGAGGTCGTTGTTCTCGTTGCTGAAGGTGAAGTAGGAGCCGCCGAGCTCGGGCAGGCCCAGGCGGCCGACGATCATCTCCACCGTGTCGCTCACCGGACCGCGCGGACCGTCGACGGTGATGACCTGGCCGGGGTCCTGCTCGAGCAGGTCGCGCAGCCGGCGCAGCTCGTCGGGATCGTTCCAGTCCATCCAGTACCCGAGCCGGATCGACTGCTCGGTCTGGACCGCGGCGTAGGTCAGCACACGCTGCTTGCACAGGCGCACGAAGTCGGCGATGCCGAAGGATTCGATGTCCTTCTTGCTGGTGAAGCCCAGCTCGCGCTCGACGTTGACCTCGACCCACAGGCCCTGGCAGTCGAAGCCGTTCTGCCAGCGCAGCTCCTGGCCGAGCATGGCGTGGAAACGCTGGAAGGCATCCTTGTAGGCACGGCCCCAGGCATGGTGCACACCCATGGGGTTGTTGGCGGTGATGGGCCCATCGACGAACGACCAGTGGTCGCCGCCGGCGTTCTGCGCGCGCAGCTTGGCGAAGATGGACCGCTCGCGCCAGAAGTCGAGCGTGCGGTGTTCCTGGGCAGCGAGATCCGGCTGCGCTGCGACAGCCGGGAAGGGACTCTGTGTCATCGGGACGTGAAGTCTAGCCGAGCGCCGTGCCCGGCCGGGTGGTGCGCGAACGCACCGCCAACGCGCGCTGCTGGCGCGCATCCTCGAGACGGGCTACGATGCGGCTCGATGGCTCCCAAAGACGTTGCCGTGCGTCCCAGGCGAAGCGCCTTCGCGGCGGCATTCCTCTCGTTCCTCTTCCCCGGCTTGGGGCACGCCTACCTGGGCCGCTGGCTGCGAGCCCTGGCGTGGGCCGTCATCCCGGTCGTGGCCATCGCCGCCATCGCCGGCCGCATCGCGAGCGGAGGCCTCGGGGACCTGGTGGAGCTGGTGGCTGACCCCGCCGTGCTCGACGCCATCCTCGTCATCGTCGTGGTCGACGCCATCTACCGCTTCCTGGCCCTGCTCGACGCCTATCGCCTGGCCAGCGACCGCAGCGTCGGCTCGTCGGCCACACGTGCCGCCTCCGCCGCCGGCCTGGTGGCGCTGGTGATCGTGCTGGTGGGCAGCCACGTCGTGGTGGCCCGTCCGGTCTTCTTCGCCACCGACCTGTACGCCGACGTCAGCGAGAACGCGGGTGACGACACCGAGGTCATCGGCGCCGACGAGCTGGCCGGGCTTGGTGAGGACTGGCAGCTCCTCACCGAGGAGCAGCTCGCGGCAGCCACGCCGGGTGGCGCGCAGGAGAGTCCCGGCGCTGCGGGCGCCACCCCGCCACCCACGCTGGAGCCGACGGTCGAGCCGACCACCGCCCCGGCGGGCGCCGAGTGGAACGGCAAGGAGCGCCTCAATATCCTGCTCATCGGCCACGATGGCGGCCGCCAGGGCCGCGCCGATGCCAGCCTGCTGACCGACACCATGATCACCGTCAGCGTCGACCCCACCACCGGGCGGCTGGCCTTCATCTCGCTGCCGCGTGACACCTCCGGCGTGCCGCTGCCCCGCAGCTGGCCGGCCTACAGCCAGCTCGGCGGCAAGTACAACAACAAGATCAACACCCTCTACTACCAGGCGCGCGCCAATCCCAGCCTCTTCCCGGGCAACGACAAGGAACGTGGCTACATGGGGCTCAGGGGTGCCCTGGGCGAGCTCTACGGGCTGGACATCAAGTACTACGTGGCCGTCAACCTCAACAGCTTCCGCAGCGTCGTCAACACGCTCGGCGGTGTCGTCGTCGATGTGCAGTCGCCGGTGATGGATACCGGCTACGCGACCGCGGATGGCCGCGGCAAGCTGAAGCTCTACGTTCCCCCGGGCATGACCCGCATGAACGGACAGGATGCGCTGGCCTACGCCCGCTCGCGTCACGGCTCGTCGGACTACGACCGCGCGGCGCGGCAGCAGCGCGTCATCACCTCGGTGCGCGAGCAGTCGGACATCGACAACCTGCTCCAGCCGGGCGTCCTGGCCGACCTCATCAACGAGCTCAAGAAGGACGTCAAGACCAACATCCCGCCCAAGCTGGTGCCTGCCATGCTGTCGCTGGCGCAGAAGGTCGACCTCGACCGGCGCGAGAACCTGGTGCTGCAGAGCAGCGCCTACGTCGAGGAGTGCTACCCCTGCGGCAGCTCCGGGCTGTGGATGCTGAAGGCCAGGCCGGCGCCCATCAAGCAGGCGGTACAGAACGTCTTCAGCACCACCAGGTCGCAGGCTCGCGCCATCAATGCCGTCCGCGAGGAAGGCGCCCTCGTGCACGTGCTCAACGGCCAGGGTGGCCCCAACACCAAGGCCGTCAACATCGCCTCCAACCTGGGCACCAAGGGCATGGACGCGCTGGTGCCGCCGCTGGGTGGCGGCAAGGCGGAGTCGGCCGACTTCGCCAACACGGTCATCACCTTCTACAACGGTGCCGAGGAGTCGATGCCGGAGACGGCCAGCAGGGTGACGCGCACCTTCAAGGACAAGGGCCGCGAGCTGCGCTACCTCGAGGACGCGGCAGCGGCAGCGGACATCGTGATCACCGTCGGCGCCAAGACCGAGGCGCTGAAACCCTAGCGGCTCGTGTAGACCGGCACGACCCAGTCCCGGTAGGCCTCCGACCTGCCACGCACGGCATCGAAGTAGGCGGCCATGATGGCGGCCGTGACCGTGCCCACCTCGCCGTCACCGACGGTGCGATGGTCGATGGAGGCGACCGGGGACACCTGCGCGCCGGTACCGCAGAGGAAGACCTCGTCGGCGACGTACAGCTCGCTGCGGTCGATGGGGCGCACCTCGCATTCGAGCCCCAGCTCGCGCCGTGCGATCTCGATGATGCCGGCGCGGGTGATGCCTTCGAGGATGTCGGCGTTGACGCCGGGTGTCACCAGCCGGCCCTTGCGCAGCATGAAGAGGTTCTCCGCGCTGCCCTCCGACACCTTGCCTTCTTGCGTCAGCACGATCGCCTCCTCGTGCCCGTTGAGCGCCGCCTCGGTCTTGGAGAAGGCGGGGTTGACGTACGAACCCACGACCTTCGCGCGCGAGGGGATGCTCAGGTCTCCCGTGCGGCGCCAGGACACGGTGCCGCAGCTGATCGGCTTGTCCACGGAGATGTAGTCGCCGAACGGGATGGACAGCAGGTTCAGCCTGGACTCGATGCCGTGCAGCTTGACACCGATGGCCTCGTCGGACTTGTAGACGGTAGCCCGCACGTAGCAGTCCTCGCGATAGCCGTTGCGCTGCAGCAGCTCGATGGTCAGCTCGACCATCTGGTCCACGCTGTAGTGCGGGTCCATCATCAGGATCTTGGACGAATCGATGATGCGCTCGAAGTGCTCGCGCGCCCGCAGCAGGTAGAGCTGCTCCTCGTCCTCGTTCCAGTAGGCACGGATGCCCTCGAAGACCGCCGTCCCGTAGAGGAACGAGTGGGTCATGATGCTGACCTTGGCCTCGGCCAGTGGGGTCCAGCGGTCCTCGAACCAGCAGACCGTGTCGTCCTGTGGCCGTGCACCCGGGCGTCGTGGGCGTGGGTCGGGCTGGGCGTCGGCCGGTGTGGGGGTGGGGTCCTTGGTCAGCATGTGCGGGAGTATACGCGGCCGTCCGGCGGCTCCGGACCACTGGCCGAGAGGGCTAGGGGCGCATGTGCTCCGGCGCGTACGGCAGCAGGGCGACGTGGCGAGCCCGCTTCAATGCCACGGACAGCGCACGCTGATGCTGCGCGCAGGTGCCGGTCTTCCGGCGCGGCTCGATCTTGGCCCGCTCGCTGATGTAGCGGCGAAGGCGGTTGACCTCCTTGTAGTCGATGGACTTGGACTTGTCGGCGCAGAAGGCACACACCTTGCGGCGACGGCGGTCACGGTAGAAGTCGTCGCGGCGCTTGCGCGGCATCATGGTCGGTTCCCTTTCGCTGGTTATCTAGAACGGCAGGTCGTCGAAGTCCTCGGCAGAGCCGGCTGATCCGGAGGCGCCTGGACTGCCCGAGCCCGAGCTACCCGTACCGCCGCCGTGGCCGCCGGGAGCGTCATTGGGTGCCGGCGGGCCATCCTCGCGATCGCGCCGCTCGAGCGAGCTGACGCGATCGGCGATGAGCTCGGTGGTGTAGCGCTTGTTGCCGCTCTGGTCTTCCCACTGGCGGGTCTGGATGCGACCCTCCACGTAGACCTTGTGGCCCTTGCGTAGCTGCTCCGCGGCGCGCTCACCACGATCGCCCCAGATGACGACGCGGAACCACTCGGTCTCGCTCTGCCACTCGCCCTGCTGGTCGCGGAAGTTGCGGTTGGTGGCCACGCTGAACTGCGTGACTGCCTGACCGCTGGGGGTGTAGCGCATCTCCGGGTCGCGGCCGAGGTTGCCGATGATCATGCACTTGTTCAGGGACATGGCTGATCCTCCTCTGGTGCGCGCCTAGTCGGTGGCGCGGGGAGCGGCCTCGCTCTCGGACTCGTCGATCATCTCGCCGTCGTCGTCGAAATCCTCCTCGTCCGGCGGCAGGAAGTCCTCGTCTTCGGTCTCGGACCCCTCCTCGCCCGGTCTCGCCGTCCGGCGGGAGGCCGGGCGATCGATGCGGGTGGTGAGGTGACGCATGATCTCCTCGGTGATGTTCAGGCTGCGCTCCAGCTCGTCGATGGATGCGCTGGGGGCATCGAACACGACGATGAAGTAGGAGCCCTCGCGGAACCCGGAGATGGGATAGGCCAGCCGACGGCGGCCCCAGGGGCTGACTTTCACGATCTGGCCTTCGCTCTCGGCGATACCACGTGTCGTGCGGTCAAGGATCTGCTGGACGCGATCATCTGCGGTGTCCGGCCGCAGGACCAGCATCAACTCATAGCGACGCATACGCGTTCACTCCTCTCAACGGGTTTGCCCCACTCGGGTACCGGGCGTGGTCGCCCCACGGTGGAGCTGAAAGGACTGCGGCAGGATAGCACACGGCCCCCATCCGCCAGTGTCTCGGCCAGTCGGGAGACACCGCGACAACGGATCGTTGACAGGACGCACCAGCGGGGTGTTGACGGCGCGCACCAGTCACGGCTGACCGCCCCAGGCGTTCAGAACATCATCACGCACCAGGGCATCTGCTCCGTGGCGAACAGGGCGGTCGCCCGCCTCACCGCCTGCGATGTCCGCTCCTCGATGCGCCCGGCTGCCGCAAGGTCGGCAGGTCGCGTCCCTCCCAGGTATATCGCTGCCAGGTCGGACGTATCGAGCACGAGGTCTGCCGGCTCGTCCGTGCGTGTCACCCCCGCCGTTGCGGCACCGCTCTGCCCCGAAGCGTGGACGCGCCAACGACCGGCGTTCCGCGGACAGAAGTCGTCGCTCACCTCCAGCACCAGGCTATCGGCCGTCCCGTAGCGTCGCGCCTGGAGGGCCGCCGGCAGATCGACCAGGCGGATCCAGAGGCCGTCGTTGACCACCAGCCCGAGCGCTCGCGGCTCGATGAGGAGGTGCTGCAGCGGCGCTGGAACCGGGACACGGTGAGCCTTGACCGTGCGCACGAGGTCGACCTCGAAGAGGTAGCGCCACAGCTCACGCAGCGCGCGGGGGGTGATCGTGACGGCCTCGCGCACCTCCAGCACGCTGCGTGGGCCACGATGATCCCAGTCGGCTTTCACCCGGTAGATGGCATAGCCCTCCGCCACGCCGTCGGCCTCGTAGACGACGCGGAACTTGGAGCTGGATCCTCGACGGCTGTACTCGGGGTCGGCCAGGACGCCGTCCACCCACCAGGCCTCGGTCCTTGACAGCGCGCCGGGTGTCTGCGCCCGCATGGCCTCGTAGACCGCAGGGATGATGCCAGCCGATTCCTCCTCGCTCAGGATGCGCACGCGGCCCTCGGCGGGGCGCGAGCGGGCGTAGGCGGTGCGCTCCACGGCTGCCTCGAAGTAGCCGTCCATGGCCGCAAGCCCGTACCCGAAGCGCTGGTAGATGGCTCCCTCGGAGGCCCACAGTACCGCCACGGGTTCACCTCGCTCGTGGACGTCGGCAAGCTGGCGGCGCATGAGCGCGCGCAGGATGCCCCGCCGCCGGTAATCCGGCCGCACGCCAACTCCCGTCACCGCGGCAGCGGCCACCGTGCCGCCCGGTACCGTCAGCCGGACCGAGTGGGCCGAGGCACAGCCGGCCACGTGCTGGCTGGTCGCATCGTCGAACGCCCCCAGCCAGCGGTCCGGCTCGCACAGCTTCAGCCAGTCCTCGAACTCGGCTTCTGAGGAGTCCTCCGCGAACGCCAGCTCGACCGGTCTCGCGAAGGAACGGAGCTCGTGGCGGGCAGGCACGCGGATGTGCCAGTCGGGTGCCTGAAGGTCGGTCGTCGTACGCATGCCGGAATCGTGCCACGCGCAGGGTGCGACGGATGCGACGGATGTGAGCGGGCAGAAGGGATAGCATCGCGACGTGCCTCCCGCGCCCTCCACGACCTTCGAACCGGATGCCCCCGCGTCCTCGTTCGAGGTGCGCAGCAGCTACCTCGACCAGTCGGTCATCGGCTACCTGCTCTACGGCGTGGGTGCCGTCACGGCCTTCCTGGCCGTGGTGCTCTCGCTCTCGGACGCGGAGGCCGCACTGCATTCGTCCGCCCTCGCCGCCGGCATCGCGACGGCCGGGCTCGCCGGCGATCGCCTCGACGCCCTCGTCGGCGCCAGGCCCGCCCATGCCCTTGCCTACCTGCTGCTCGCCGTTGCCAGCGTCTGCCTCGCGACCGCCCCTGCCTACCTCGTGACGCTGGCCGGAGCCGCGGCGGCGGGCCTGGGGACCGGACTGCTGCTGGCGCACGTCAACCGCACCCTCACGCGCGGCGGCGGCACCCTGGCGCGGGTGCGCATGGCCCGTGCCGCGCTGGTGGCGATGGTCGCGTCACTGAGCGTGCCGCTCGTGATAGGCCTGGGCGAGAACAGCGGCATCGGCTGGCAGCTGGCGTTCGTCCCGGCCGGCCTTCTCATCCTGGTCGGGCTGGGCATGACCCGGGGTCGACGCGATGCCACGCCCGAGGTGACGGTGGTGAGCGGTCGACTGCCCGGTCGCTACTGGCTGGCCTGGTGGCTGGTCGTGCTGGTCGTGTCGGTCGAGTTCTCCATCGTCTTCTGGGCCAGCACGCTCGTCGAGCGGCAGGTCGGCATCTCGCTTGGTGATGCGACGCTCGTGGCGACCATGTTCTACGCCGGGATGGGCACGGCACGCATCGGGCTGAGCTTCCATATCGTCAGTGGGCGCGACCCGCTGTGGCTGATCCGCGGCAGCCTCGCGGTGGCGCTGCTCGGCTCGCTGCTGGCGTGGGCGACCAGCGGCATCGAGCTCGCCGCCCTGGGCGTCTACCTGGGGGGCCTGGGCACCGGCTTCCTCTACCCGCTCGGCGTGACCGTCGCGCTCTCGCTCGTACCCGGCATGCAGGACCGCGGGTCGGCCCGCCTCATCCTCGCGTCAGGCGTGGCCATCCTGGTCTCGCCCCTGGCGCTGGGCGTTGCCGCCGACATGGCCGGTGTCTCCATCGGCTGGCTGCTCGTTCCGGGGCTCTGCCTGGCCGCGCTCGCGCTCAGCGTCCCGGTGGGCCGGGTACGACTCGCCTGACGGCACTGGCGTACCACGCCGACGAACCGACCGGGCTCGAGTCGCCTGCGGGCCCGGCCGGGCGATGCCGCGGGTCAGGGCCGGCCGGACGATGCCGCGGGTGAGGGCGCCGGCCGGACTGTGCCGCGGGTGCCGGCGCCGGCCGGACTGTGCCGCGGGTGCCGGCGCCG
>DATHSE010000162.1:0-6138 GCA_035464455.1 Anaerolineae bacterium
CCGTGGCATTCCTCAATGCCCATGTAGAAATAGACCGACAGCGTCAAGCCGTCCGCGCTGACCACGATGTGATCCCAGGCGTGAGGACGTGGGCTCATCACGGTGGGGTCAGGTTCGGCCCGCGTGGCCCCGGTCTCGTCGGTGTTCGAGACTGCATCCTCATCGCTGACGGCCGCGTCGGGATCGATGCTCGGCTCGTTGGCGATGACGGGAGCTGATGCAGCGACGAGGCTGAGCACGACGGTAGCGAGGATGAGGCTGAACCTTGTGGACATGGTCGTTCTCCTGCGGTGATGGTGGCACCTCTCTGGACGCTGATCGAGCGGTCGCGGTTCCCCCGCCGATAGCCGCCCAGCCCTAGTTGCGCCGCCGCAGGTGGAAGAGGGTGCGGACGCTGTCCGTGATGGGCGTCTCGCGAGCGATCTCGAAGTGCTCGGAGACGGCATCGCGGAAGCCGTCGAGGGTGTAGTCCGGGAAGACATCGCGCCGCGATGCCAGCAGCCGCTGGACCATGGCGTCCTGCTTGGGCACGAACTCGACGATGGCATGTGGCGCGAGGCGCGCGAACAGCGCTGCGATCATCGTCAGCGGCACGTTGGCACCGATGGCCAGGTGGTGTACCAGCGCCAGGGCGAGGACGACGTCAGCGTCGATCCGCTCGAGCAGGCCGGCGCGCTCGGCACTCCCCCACCCCAACGGAGGGCTGGGATCGGTGATGTCGGCCAGCAGCGGCAGGATGTCCTCTCGTCCCTCGGTGCGGATGGCGCGGTAGGAGCGCTCGACCGCCGCCGGATCCATGTCCAGCGCCACCACCCGGTAGCCGGCGTCCGCGGCGATGCGGCTGTAGCGGCCGGTGTTGGCGCCGAGGTCCCACGCGCGTGCTCCCCCGATCGCGGTCAGCGCCTCGCGTACGGCCGTGGCCTTGGCGGCCGTGGCCGTGTCGTCGTAGCTGGTGTTGTCCGCGTAGTCGGCCCAGGCCGTGCCAGCGGGCTCCCACGAGAGCCCGGAGACCGTGTCCTGCAGGCTGGAGATGAGCGTGGCCAGGCGCTTGGCCGACATCGACGCCGCCTCGTGCTCGGAGGGCCTGGCATTGTCGCCGGCGTGCCGGCGCTGGGCGCGTGCGTGCAGGTGGATGTGGGGGCCAAGACCGAAGGTCAGCCTTGTGCGACCGGGCAGCAGACGCGCCGCGAGATCGAGTGGGATGCCCTCGAGGTGGTCGCGAAGCAGGCGTCCGAGACGGATGTCGACCCGGGCCATCAGCGCGAGCGGTGCCAGGAAGTGCTCGCAGAACTGGCGGTAGGCGAGCCACGGACGGCCCGCCTCTGCGCGCTCGAAGGACAGCGAGTCGATGAGTACCGGCCGGCCACGCTGGAACTGGACGTTGTAGGCCGAGGCATCGCGCAGCGTCATGCCGGCCGCATGGGCCAGGGATTGCGCACGCAGGGTCAGCAGCGCTGCATCCTGCAGCTGGCTGAAGGACCACTCGTACGGATACGAGATGACCTCCAGCTGCTCCGGCCGGATGACACGATGGGCCGGTGGCTCCGCGGCCAGGGCAGGGTCTGCATCCTCATGGCCGATGACGATGCCGGCGCTGGCCAGTCGTTCGTACAGCCCCGAGTCCAGGTAGTGCTGCCACTCCTCCGCAAAGGACGGGTCGACCTGGCGATAGACGACCCCGTCGAGCCGGTAGACGAAGCCGGCTGGATCGCGGTAGGAGCCCCTGTCTCGGACGGCGCGGATGTCGGCAGGCGCGGTCTCAGGTGCCGGCGCTGGTGTCATCCCGCCCGTTGGCGTTTCCGGCGTTGGCGTTTCCGGCGCTGGTGTCCTCCCGACCGCGCACCGAGCGAACCAGGCGCGCGATCTGGTGGCGGAAGAACACCGGGATCGCTACGAGCCCGGCGATCAGCGCCTGCACCATGAGGCTTCCGGAACCTGGATCGATGTACGCGAAGATGAGGTCCATCGGCGACTCCCTGGAGATGCTGTCCCGGCGAATCGCTCCCTTGCCCACCGCGAGCGCCCGCTGCCGACCACGATAGCACCCGTGCCGCCAGCTGGCGTTTTGGCGGCAGGAGGGCTGGGTCAGCGCGCCATCTGGCGGCGGATACGCGCCTCGTAGCCGGGGAAGTAGCGCTCGATCACGGGAAGCTCGAAGCGGCGCAGGATGGATTCGCGCGGCTCCCGCTCGAGCAGGAAGTCGAAGGAGGCGGTCACCAGGGCCTCCGGGTCGTAGTGGCCCGGGGCCAGGCGCGCGAGGTCATCCTGGCGAACCAGCACCTCGTGGCGGGTGGCTCCAGGGTCGGTGCCCACCCGCACGTCACAGGCGAAGCCGTCGGGCGTCAGACGGCAGACGAGGCTGACCGGGTGGCTCACACCGGCATCTCGGCCCGTGCGCGCTCCCAGCGCGCCGACGCAGCGCGGAGCTCCCCCGCCAGCGACGGCACGACGCGGCCGCTGATGTGCACGTCCGCCTCGCGGTAGTCGACCTCGACGGTCCCGCGCTCGCGGACGCGGGCAAGCAGCTCACCCTCCGCGTACGGCAGCGTCACGTCGATGTCCTCCCACAGGCTGGCGATGGCGCCGGAGAGCGCCAGGCGCAGGGTGTCGAGGCCGTAGCCCGTCAAGGCTGACACGGGCACCACCTCGCCCAGCACCGGTGCGGGCGCGTCCGGGTCGGCGCGTCCGGCGTCGTAGAGGTCGGCCTTGTTGAGCGCCACCACGCGGGGCTTGTCACCGGCCCCCAGCTCTTCGAGCACGCCCTGCACGGTGTCGCGGTGCTCGCGCGCGTGGGCATCGGAACCGTCGACGACCTCCAGCAGCAGGTCGGCACGGTTGACCTCCTCGAGGGTGGCGCGGAAGGCATCGACCAGCTGGTGGGGCAGCTTGTGGATGAAGCCCACGGTGTCGGTCAGGACGACCGCTTGGCCATCACCGAGCTTGACCTGCCGACTCGTGGGGTCCAGCGTGGCGAAGAGCCGGTCCTCGGCGCGCGCCGCCTCCCGGCCGCTCAGCGCGTTGAGCAGCGATGACTTGCCGGCGTTGGTGTAGCCCACGATGGCGACGCTGGGCACGAGGCGGCGGTCGCGCGAGCGTCCGGCGGTCTCACGCTGCTGGCGCACGTGCTCGACACGCTCCCGCAGCTTCTTGATGCGGCCGCGAATGACGCGGCGGTCCGTCTCGAGCTGGGTCTCACCGGGCCCGCGGGT
The DNA here is from genome assembly GCA_035464455.1 of Anaerolineae bacterium. Classification (GTDB taxonomy): domain Bacteria; phylum Chloroflexota; class Limnocylindria; order Limnocylindrales; family CSP1-4; genus JAFMJV01. The sequence goes on from DATHSE010000162.1 coordinate 3,210, forward strand.
GCCGATGCCGCCGCCGGTGCGCGAGAGGTGCGTCCACATCCGCGTCAGGCGCGGCAGCTGGTACTCGAGCTGTGCCAGCTCCACCTGCAGCCGGCCTTCGTGGGTCCGGGCGTGCTGGGCGAAGATGTCGAGGATGAGGCCGCTGCGATCGAGCACCTTGACCGAGAGCAGCGATTCGAGCGCCTTCTGCTGCTTGGGACTCAGCTCATCGTCGGCGATGAGCAGACTGAAGCCGGTCTCTCGCTTGGCCTCTGCGAGCTCCTGTGCCTTGCCCTTGCCGAGGTACCAGTTGGGGTCGAAATGGCGCCGATGCTGCCACTCGGCGCCGACCACCTCGGCGCCGGCCGTGTCGGCGAGACTGGCCAGCTCCACCAGCGAGTCCTCGGCGGTCCAGCCATCACCCGCCCCGGTGTCGACCGCGACCAGGAATGCACGTTCGACCTCGGGGGTCAGGTCGATGGGTTCATTGCGGCTCATGCTGGCCCAGCATACTGGTCGCGGCCGATGTCGCCCAGGAACGGCGAGAGAACACGCCGGGCTTGTGCCGCCGACCCCTCCCCCGCGCTGAGCCAGGTGATATCCGGTTCGGAGCGGAACCAGGTGCGCTGTCGGCGCGCATAGGCCCACGTGCGCTGGGCATCGCAAGCCTTGGCCGTGGGTACGTCGATGCGACCAGCGAGGACGTCGAAGGCTTCACGATAGCCCATGGCGCTGAAGGCAGGCAGCTCCTCCGGGTAGCGCGACCGCAGGCGCTCGGCCTCGTCGAGAAGACCGATCGCGAAGTGCGCTTCGATGCGGGCCGCGATGGCGCGCCGGTGCGCCGCCGTCTCCTGCCGCAGCCCCAGCCAGGTGATGGGCGCGGGATAGCCCAGCGGCGCAGGCGGCACAGCTGAGCCGGTGAGGATGGCCCGCTCGAGGGCGCGGATGACGCGACGGGGGTTGTCGAGATCGAGCGTGCCGGCCACGGTCGGGTCGCGTTCCAGCAGCTCCCCGGTCAGCGCCGCCAGCCCGTCGCTGGCGCAGCGCGCCTCGAGCGTGGCACGCAGCGCTGCATCGGTGCTGCCTGTCTCGAGCGGGAAGCCGCGAGCGATGGCCCGCAGGTACAGCCCGGTGCCGCCGACCAGGAGGGCGATGCCGCCACGCCCGGCGATGTCGCCCAGGGCGGCCAGCGCCGCGCGTTGGTAGTCGGCCAGGCTGAAGCGCTCGTCGGGGTCGACGAGGTCGAGGCAGTGGTGCGGCGCGGCCGACCGCTCGGCCGGGCTCGGCTTGGCGGTGCCGATGTCCATGCCGCGGTAGACCTGCCGCGAATCGGCCGAGACGATCTCTGCCCCGGGCAGCTGCTGGACCAGCTCGACCGCCAGGGCGGTCTTGCCGCTGGCGGTGGCGCCCGCGATGACGAGGAGCGGCGGCAGCTCAGGCGTGGTCGGGCTCCCCTGCGAGACACCCCGACAGCGCGTACGGGCCCACTCGCTCGATGCTGACCTCGACGATCTCACCCACGAGTGCCTCGGGGCCGTCGAAATGCACCAGCTTGTGCTCGCGGTTGCGTCCCACCAGGCGTGGTCCGTTGCCTGCGTCGGCCTGGTCGTCGTGATCGTGTCGGCGAGGCTGGCGCGCCTCATCCACCAGCACCTGCGTTCGACGACCCAGCCAGGCCTCGTTGAGCTCCATGCCGATGGCCTCCTGCACTGCCAGCAGCTCGTTGAGCCGGCGCTTCTTCTCGGCTGCCGGCACGTCGTCGGCGAGGCGCATGGCGGGCGTCCCGGGCCGCGGCGAGTAGGCGGCCGCGAAGACCTGGTCGAAGCGAACGCGGCGCAGCAGCTCGAGCGTGCGCTCGAACTGTGCCTCGGTCTCGCCGCAGAAGCCGGTGATGACGTCGGTCGTGAGGCTGATGCCGGGGATGGCGGCGCGCAGGCGCCCCACCAGCTCAAGATATGCCTCCACGCTGTACTGGCGGCCCATCCGCCGCAGCACCTCGTCGTCACCCGACTGCACCGGCAGGTGCAGGTGCTCGCAGACAGAGGCGCACTCGGCCATGGCGCTGATGAGCCGGTCGGTGAGATCCCACGGGTGCGAGGTGACGAAGCGAACACGCCCGATGCCGGCACGTCTTCCTCCGCCACCGGTGGCGTCGATGGCGCGCAGGAGGGCGGCGATGTCGGGCCGGCCGTCGCGCGCCTGCTTGCGTCCCAGCTCGCGCTGCCCTTCGATATCGGCGAAGCGTGCATCGGGCGGCAGGTCGTGGCCCCAGGAGTTGACGTTCTGGCCAAGCAGCGTGACCTCCCGGTAGCCGGCCTCGGCCAGCTGTCTCACCTCGGCCACGATGTCGTCGAAGGGCCGGCTTCGCTCCGGCCCGCGAGCGAAGGGCACGATGCAATAGGTGCACGTCTTGTCGCAGCCATAGACGATGGGCACCCAGGCCTTCACCCCTCCCCCGCGTGCGATCCGCCCCTCGTCCACCGCGCTGGCGCGGCTCCCGGGCAATCGGTCGGCGGTAGCCGCCACGGAGCGGCCGACACGCGCCAGACCGGCGGCGCCCAGCTGACCGGGTGCGGTGGGGCTCGAAAGGCCCAGTCGGGCGGTCAGCTCCGGCTCCTCGTCGGGCCGCAGGAAGAGGTCCACGGCGGGATAGCGCCGCGCGAGCAGGCCCTGGTTGTCGGCGCGGACCGAGCAGCCGGTCAGCACCACGCGCACGCCCGGATCGGCCTCCTTGAGCTTGCCGAGCACGCCCATGCGCCCGATGACCTTCTGTTCGGCAGCCTCGCGGATGGAGCAGGTGTTGATGACGATGAGCTCCGCGTCCTCGAGGCCGGCGGCCTCGGCACAACCGGATGCCAGCAGCGCCCCCGCCATCTCCTCCGAATCGGACATGTTCATCTGGCAGCCGAGCGTCCAGACGTGGAAGCGCGGTAGCGCCTCCGCAGCGATG
>DATHSE010000163.1:0-12881 GCA_035464455.1 Anaerolineae bacterium
CGCACGACGTCGGCGATGGCCAGCTGGCGGGCGCGCTTCAGCACCTCCCGGGTACCGTTCCTGGGCATCTGCGCCGCCCTTCCTAGCCGTCCAGTAGCAGGAGCGCCAGCAGCACCGCGGCCGCGACCAGCCGATAGGCGATGAAGATGCCGGTGCTGTGTCGGCGCAGATACCGCAGCAGGAAGCCGATGGCCAGCCAACCCGAGAGCGCGGCCGCCACCACGCCCGCCAGCAGCACGGCCACGTCGATGTCGCCGGCATCGCCGTTGACGATGGTCCGGGTCTTCCACAGCCCGGCTCCGGCGATGATGGGGATGCCCATGAGGAAGGCGAATCGCGCGGCGGCTTCGCGCTTGAGGCCACGAAGGAGACCGGCCGAGATGGTGATGCCGCTGCGGCTGATGCCCGGGAGCAGCGCCAAAGCCTGGGCGATGCCGATGACCGCGGCGTCGGCAAAGCCGGCTTGCTCGAGCTCATGCTCGCGGGTACCGAAGCGCTCAGCCAGCCAGAGGATGCCCGCGCCTGCCACGAGGATGAAGGGGATGACGATGACCACGTCGTAGAAGAAGCCCTCTATGGCCTCTCCGGCGACGAGCCCGAAGATAGCCGCGGGGATGACCGACACCAGCAGCACCAGCGCGAGCTTGCGGTCCGGGTCGCCGCCCAGCGAGCGCTCACGCAGCATGGCCCAGGCTGCCGCCAGCAGCACCAGCACGTCACGCCAGAAGTAGAGCAGCAGCGCGGCCAACGTGCCCATGTGCAGCATGACCACGAACTCAGGGCTGTTGATGAGCGCGTCGTCCCAGCCGAGGACCCGCGGCAGCACGATGAGGTGCGCCGACGACGAGACCGGCAGGAACTCGGTAAGCCCCTGCACGATGCCGATGACGATGGCCTGGAGGATCTCGTCCAACCGCTACTCCAAGGGATGACGACCGCGATCGGCCGCGGCGCTGAGGGTACCCGCTCTGGCCGATCGGCCACGAGCCGGAGCCACGCCTGGGGTGGGCGGATCTGCCGTGATGCGTGGTGGCGAGGCGCAGGCGTCGGGTGCTACTCGATGATCCAGGCGTCGACCTCGCGCCGGTAGTCGATCAACTCGTCAGGGGCGAACCAAAGCGCCAGCTCGGCGGCGGCGTTCTCCGCGCTGTCGGAGGCGTGCACGAGGTTCATGCCGGTCTCGAGCGCCAGGTCGCCCCGGATGGAGCCTGGAGCTGCCTCGTTGGGGCGGGTGGCCCCGTTGATGGCGCGGCAGACCTCGACGGCGTTGGTGCCCTCGACCGCCATGGCCACCAGCGGTGAGGAGGTGATGAACTTGACCAGCCCGGGGAAGAACGGCTTGTCGGCATGGATGGCGTAATGGCGCTCCGCGAGCGAGCGCTCGACCTGCACCAGCTTGAGTCCGACGATGCGCAGGCCGCGCGATTCGTATCGCTCGATGATGCGGCCGACCAGCTGGCGCTGGACTCCGTCGGGCTTGATCAGGATGAGGCTTCGGTCGCTCACGTGGGCTCCTTCGGTATCGGCCCCCCGAGAAGGGCCTGGTGTGCTGCCTGGTACGCCGCTGCGGCCTCGTTGTCACGACCGAGCAGCCGATAGGCATCGCCCCGGACGAGGTGGATGGCCGGCAGGTCGCCGCTGTCTGGCTGGGCGGCGGACGCGGCGCGATCGGCCGCGCTCAGGATGATAGGCGCCAGCGCGGGGTCCAGCCGAAGCAGCACGGCCAGTCGACCCGCAGCAGCCGTAAGGTCACCCGTGGCCAGCGAGCGGTCCACCTCCTCGAGCTCCTCGCCGGCACGCCGTCCGCTCACCACCACGGCGCTGGTGGTGGTGCCTCCGCCAGGCTGGCCGATGCCACCACGTCCGAGTGGGGCGAGGGTGATCTGCTCGCGAGCAGCGAAGGCGATGGGTGCCAGCTGCCAGGTCTCGGACGAGGGAGCAGCGACCTCGCTGCCACCGACGAGCAGGCCCCAACGACCGGGGGCGGGTGCATCGACGTCCATCCAGCCCTCGTCGGCGGCAGGCCAGATAGGCGCCCGCGGCTCCATGGCGAAGAGGACATCGAGCGCACCACCGGCCCGCTCATGGACCGCGCGCGCGACCCGCTCAGCCTCCTGGGACGAGCCGGCTGCGGCGAGGTCCTCCGCGATGATGAGCGCCGCCAGCGGCTCGTCGCCGCCGGAGGCCTGGTGCGCGCGGGCGGCGTCGGCGGCGCCTTCCAGGTCGCCGCTGCGCCAGCGCACCTCGGCCAGGTCGGCCATCGCATCACGGTCCAGCGTCCCGGCACCGGCCATCCGCTCCAGCGTGGCCCGCGCCAGCGCCAGCAGGCCCCCACGCAGGTGAACGCGGGCAAGACGCGCGTCGGCCGAGCGGCCCGTAGCCACGGATTGGTCCTCGGAGGGGCCGGGCGGGGGCGCATCAGATGTCGGTGCCGGTACCGAGATGGGAACCGAACCGCCCGGCCTTGGTCGCACCCCGACCGGGCGCGGTGGCATCGGTGGCACGCCGGTCGCGATGGCGGGAGGCTGCATGGGCTGGGGCATCGCACCGGGTGGCGGAGGCACCATGCCCGGTGGAGCCACCATGCCCGGCGGAGGCATCATGCCCGGCGGTGCTTGGCGCGCCGTGCCCTGTGGGGGCACCGCACCCGGCGGTGCCTGGCGTGCCGTGCCCTGAGGAGCCGGCAGCGGCGGCTGGCCTGGAGAACGTGACGGCACAGGACCAGGGGGCGGTCCCGCTGGCGGCAGCGGGCGGTAGGGTGGCGGCAGCGGGCCGCGCGGTGCCGCCTGCGCCGCGGGCGGCATGGAGCGCGCGGCCGGCGCAGGGCCCGGCATACCGGCGGGCGGGGGTGGTCCAGGGGGTGCCGCGGCGGCCGAACCCGTGCCAGGTACCGCTGCCGCTGGCCCATCTGGCTCGGGCGATCGAGCGGGATGGTCCGGCTGCGCCCGATCAGCGGCTGCGGTCGGCTCGGGCGCGTCGGGGGGCGTTCGCTCGCCGTCGGTCATGGCAGTCGCAACGCCCGCTCGAGAGGGCGCGACGCCAGGTTCGGCCCGATGACCGCGGCGCACAGGGTCTCATCCCGGAAGAGCCGGCCTGCCAGCGCCTGGATGTCGTCGGCCGTCACGGCTCGCAACGCATCGATCACCTCATCCATCGTCATCACCCGGTCGTGCATCGCCTCCTGGCTCCCCAGGAAGGATGCCATCGCCCGCGACTCCTCGAGCCGCAGCTCGAGGCGGCCCAGCGAGTAGTTGCGAGCCCGCTCCAGCTCAGCCGCCGAGACCGCTTCGTCGCGCAGGCGCGACAGCTCGGCGAGCACGCCCCGCATCGCCGGGACCACATCGTCGGCATCGACACCCATGTAGACCTGCAGGAGACCGGTGTCCGCGTAGTCGGTCTGGAACGAGTGCACGTCGTAGGCGAGACCGTCCTCCTCGCGGATCTTCATGAAGAGGCGCGAGGAGGTGCCGTCACCGAGCACGGTGTTGAGCAGATCCAGCGCCCACTGGTCGGCGTGGTCACGCGGCAGGCCGGGCAAGCCGAGGCTGACATGCGCCTGGGCCGTGTGGCGGTGCTCGAGGCGCATGCGCTGGGCCGGACCCAGCGGTGCCGGCAGATATGGCTGGGCCGCGCCGCTGCCACGACCGAAGGAGCGATCCACCAGCTCCACCGCCTGCTCATGGTCGATGTCGCCGGCCATCGCCACGACCATGTTGGCCGGCTGGTAAGCGGCAGCCCAGAAGTCGCGGATATCGCTGTCGGTCAGCGCCCGCACCGAGTCCTCGTCGCCGGCGATCTCCCAACCCAACGGCGAATCGCCGAAGAAGGCTTCGTCCCAGACGTTGAAGATGAACTGGCCGGGATCGTCGCGGTAGGAACGGATCTCGTCCACGATGATCTCGCGCTCGTGGGCGATGTCGGCACTGCGCAGGCGCGGGCGTAGCGTCAGCTCCGAGAGGACGTGGATGCCCAGCCGAGCCTCGCGCACGGGCAGCCGCACCCAGTAGACGGTGACCTCGCGATCGGTGGCGGCATTGCTGCTGCCTCCAACGCCCTCGATGGCGTCGGAGACGTCGCGCGTGGTGACCAGGTCCCGGGTGCCCTTGAAGGTGATGTGCTCCATGAAGTGGGCCAGGCCCGACTTCTCGCGCACCTCCCCGCGTGATCCGGCCATGACGTAGACAGCGGCGGCCAGCGAGCGCATGCCGGGCAATCGGGCAGAGATGACGCGCGGCCCATCAGGCAGCGCCGTACGTTCGAACATCGGGGGGTCATGCTACACGGGCTTGACGGCCGGGCTCGCCTGGTCGTGCGCTCCGCTCCTGCCGCGTCCGCGTCGGGCCGTCAGCCTTCGGCGCCGGACCCCTCCTCGGGCTCGGCGGCCGAGGGACCATCGTCCTCGGCAGGAGGCTCGGAGGCATCGGCCGCTCCCAGCTCCATCTGGACGTATCCGGGCGTGACCTGGAATGGCAGCGGCTCTTGCACGTGCTCCTCCATCTCGCCGGCAGGTGGCGGCACGAACTCCAGCACCACGCGCTCATCGCCCTGCACCAGCGTGTAGGTGATGAGCTGGTCGGGTCGAGTCTCGAACTCGAGATGCTCCCACGAGGCCACCGAGAGGCAGATGGAGAGCGGTGTGAAGAAGGAGGAGACATCGGGCCGGTCGGCCACGATGCGCTCGACCCAGCCGGTGCCGTGGGAGACGACCTCGCGGCCGCGCAGATAGCGGTAGGCCACCGTCTGGCGCAGCAGCGGCCGAAGCAGGTGATAGACGTCGACGGGGTTCGACACCAGCCCGGAGTTGACGAAGAACTTGGCCGGTGGCTCGATCGACACGCACCCTCCCGCAGCCTGCGGCCCGCGCCCGCTCGGACCGTTCGATGACGACGGCGCCGATGGTATCGCAGCCTCCCGACACAGATTCGCTTCGGGCGCAGCCGACGGAGGCTGGTCCGCAGCGGCCTATCATTCACGACGTGATCCTGGCAGTCGACATCGGCAACAGCGCCGCCAAAGCCGCGCTCGTGGAGGGCAGCACCATCCTCGAGGCCGGCCGCCTCGACACGTCCAGCGCCAGCGGCGATGACCTGCTGGACGGGCTGCGAGTCCTCGCCGGGGCTCCAGGGCAGGCCCCCTCCGGCATCCTGGCCGTGAGCGTGGTCGACCGCTGGACCGAGCGCCTGGAGCGGGCGGCGGCGGCGTTGGGCCTGCCGCTCAGCGTGATCGCCGCCAGCCATATCCCCATCAGCACCGCCCTGGTGCGACCCGACGCCACCGGCCCTGATCGGCTACTGGCCGCCTGGGCCGCCCTGCGGCTCCACGGCTCACCGATCATCGTGGTGGACCTCGGTACCGCCACCACCGTCGACGCAGTCGATGCCGATGGCTTCTTCCTCGGTGGCGCCATCCTGCCCGGCCTCGGTCTGTCCGCGACGGCCCTGGCCGAGGGCACCGCGCGCCTGCCGCTCGTCGAGCTCCGGCTTCCCCACGAAGCCATCGGCGCGGATACCACCGCAGCCATCCAGAGCGGCCTCGTCATCGGCCATATCGGGGCCGTGCGTGAGCTGGTGCAGCGCATGCACCTGCACATCGACGCCCACGGCTCGAGCGCCGGCCCGGCCCGCGTCATCATCACCGGTGGCCATTCCGCCGCCCCGTGGGCGGGGGCCGCCTGGCAGACCTCGCTGGCGCCTTCACTGCCGGCCATCAGCGACGTCCTCGATCCCGACCTCGTGCTCAAGGGGCTGGGTATGCTCGCCGAGCACATGGCTGCCCGACCACGCACAGGAGCCTCGTCATGACCGACCAGCCGACCCGCCCGGCCCTCGAAGGCCGGCTCATCCTGCTCGGCGTGACCGGCTCCATCGCGGCCTACAAGGCGGCTGAGCTGCTGCGCGAGCTGACGCGCGCCGGCGCCGAGGTGCAGGTGATGATGACCGAGGCAGCCACGCACTTCATCGGGCCGCTGACCATGGCGGCGCTGTCGGGTCGGCCGGTGATGCTCGACCCGCTGGAGCTGGGGAACGACAGCAGCATCGGCCACATCGTGGCTGCCGACTCCGCCGATGCCATCCTCATCGCGCCCGCCACAGCGCATTGGCTGGGGGCCATGGCCAACGGCCTTGCCAGCGACGTCCTGACAGCCACCTGCCTGGCCTCGGGCGCCCCGGTGGTGGTGGCGCCAGCGATGGACGGCGACATGTACGCGCATCCCGCCACCCGCTCGAACGTCGCCCGCCTGCGCGAGTTCGGCTACACCGTCGTCGAACCCGACACCGGTCCACTGGCGTCCGGGCAGGTGGGCGTGGGCCGGCTCGTCGAGCTGGCCCTGCTGGTGGACACGGTGAGCGGCGTCGTCGCTGATCGTCCCGTGCGCCAGCCGGACCCTGCGCAGCGACCCATGCGCTCGACCCCCGGACGAAGACAGGACCTGGTCGACTGGCACATCCTCGTCAGCGCCGGCGGCACCGCCGAGCCGATCGACCCGGTTCGCTTCGTGGGCAACCGCTCCAGCGGCAAGATGGGCATGGCCATCGCTGAGGCTGCGCTGTCACGCGGCGCACGGGTGACCATCGTCAAGGGCACCACCAGCGTGGAGCCGCCGGCAGGCGCGACCGTCGTGGCCGCAGAGACGGCTGCACGCATGCGCGAGGCCGTGCTGGCGGCGCTGCCCACCGCCGACGCGCTGATCATGGCCGCAGCCGTGGCCGACTTCCGTCCCCTGGCACGAGCCGAGACCAAGATCCTGCGCGGCGAGGGGCTGGATCTGCGGCTCGAACCGACCAGCGACATCCTCGCCGAAGCCGCTACCCAGGCCAGGGCGCGAGGAGGGGGTCCAGCCGGCCGCCCGTTGATCGTGGGTTTCGCCGCCGAGACGGGATCGCTGGCACGTGCGCCGGGGAAGGCTGTCCGCAAGGGCGTCGACCTGCTGGTGGCCAACGACGTGGCCGAGGCGGGTTCGGGCTTCGGCAGTGACACCAACCGAGTCACCATCATCGTGCCCGGTGCCGAGCCTGAACCATGGCCCCAGCTCAGCAAGCGAGAGGTCGCCGAGCGACTGCTGGACCGCGTGGCGGCACTGCGAGCCGGAACAGGCGCAGAATGACGTCATGAGCGCTGACAAGCCGGCCCGCCGCATAACCATCGCCGACATCGCCCGCATGCACGAAGAGGGCGAGCGCTTCGCGACCATCACGGCGTACGACTATCCCACCGCGCGCATCGTGGATGAGGCCGGCATCCCGCTCATCCTGGTGGGCGATTCGCTGGGCATGGTCATGCTGGGCTACGACACCACCGTCCGCGTCAGCATCGATGAGATGCTGCATCACACGCGGGCCGTCGCCCGCGGCGCCAAGCACGCGCTGGTGGTGGGCGACATGCCCTTCCTCTCCTACGGCGTGTCACAGGAGGAATCGGTCGAGCACGCCGGCCGCTTCCTCTCCGAGGCCTACGCCCAGGCGGTGAAGATCGAAGGCGGGGTGCGCTCGGCGCGAACCATGGAAGCCATCGTCAACAGCGGCATCCCGGTGATGGGCCACATCGGCCTGACGCCACAGGCGGTCAACCAGCTGGGCGGCTTCCGCGTGCAGGGTCGCTCGCGCGAGTCGGCACGCAAGCTCATCGCCGACGCGCTGGCCGTCCAGGAGGCCGGCGCCTTCGCGGTGGTGCTGGAGCTTGTGCCGGCGGAGCTGGCGCGCGCCATCACCGAGCGTCTGTCCATCCCCACCATCGGCATCGGCGCGGGGCCGCACACCTCGGGCGAGATCCAGGTCATCACCGACGTGATCGGCCTGACGCAAGGCTTCACGCCCAGGCACGCGCGCCGGTTCGGCGAGGTCGGCGAAGCCGTCTCACGAGCCGTGCACGCCTATCGCGACGCCGTCCTGGCGGGCGAGTTCCCCGGGTCAGCGGAGTCCAGCTCGATGGATGACTCGGTGCTCGACGAGGTGCTTGGTCGCAGCGCCCTCGACCAGGCCAGCTCGTCCATGGCCATCCCGCTCGACCGCGACCTCTGATCGACCGCGCCCCGGCCGATGATGCCGCCGAGCCGCCACCCATGACCCGAGTGCTGCACACGCGTGCGGCATTGCGCGCGGCCTTGGCGGATGCACCTCGGCCCGTCGGGCTGGTGCCCACGATGGGCTGGCTGCACGAAGGGCACCGAGCGCTGATGCGGCGCGCGCGCGCCGACAACGCCACCACCGTCACCACCATCTTCGTCAACCCGCGCCAGTTCAGCGACGCCTCGGACTACACGCGGTACCCGCGCGATACCAGGGCCGACCTCGCCATCTGCCAGGCCGAGGGCATGGACATCGTGTGGCTCCCCGGCGTCGAGGAGGTCTACCCGCCCGGCTTCGACACCACCGTCAGCGTGGGCGCCGTGGCGCAGCCGCTCGAAGGCGCTGCCCGGCCCGGTCACTTCGATGGCGTGGCGACCGTGGTGGCCACCCTCTTCGCGCTGGTCGGCGCCGAGCATGCCTACTTCGGTCAGAAGGATGCCCAGCAGGTGATGGTCATCTCGCGCATGGCCGCGGACCTGGCGCTGCCCACCGAGGTCATCCCCTGCCCCACGGTGCGTGAACCGGACGGGCTGGCGCTGTCGTCGCGTAACGTGCACCTCTCGCCAGCGGAGCGAACGGCGGCGCCGGTGCTGCACCGAGCCCTGGCGGCAGCGCGGTCAGCCTACGAGGCGGGTGAGCGCGAAGGCGAGGTCCTGCGGACGTTGATGATGGAGGTCCTGGCCACCGAGCCGTCAGCCCAGGTGGAGTACGCGTCCTGCGCCGACGCCCTGACGCTGCAGGAGCTGCAGCGCATCGAGGGCCCGGCACTGCTGTCCCTGGCGGTCGTGCTGGGCAGCACGCGCCTGATCGACAACGAGCTGGTCGGGGTGGAGGCGTAGCCCGCGTCAGCCGCGGCCGGCTCGCCCACGACGAGGGCCAACCAGGCGCGAGGCCCGTGCGGCCAGGCGCTGCAGCCTGCGCTGAGCCCAGCTGCGCCGTTGGCCGGCCCCATCGCCGGCAGCGTGAGCCTCGTCGTGGAGCAGGCTGGATGTTGCCGACGCGGGCCGGTCGAGCCGCTCGAGCAGGCCGTCGACATCGAAGTGCTGGGCGACGACCTTCTTGATGACCTCGATCTTGCTGCGGTCCTGCACGTGCGTCTTCACCAGCAGGCCGTGGATCTGGCTGGCGATGGGGTAGATCTCGTCCTGCACCAAGAGCGCGAAGATGCCGGCTTGACGCAGCGCCGCGATGTCACGCTCGCCTGGCCGCCGGCCGTTGGTGAAGACGATGCCGGCCAGCAGCTGGTACTCGGGGTCGTCGGGGATGCGTCCGAAGCGTGGGCGGTTGCGCAGTCGGTCCAGCATCCCGGGCTCCCGGTTGATCCGCTTCTGCGTTTCGTTCGCCGAGATCGTGGTGTGGATGATGTCCTGGCGATCACCCTGCACGATGAGCAACGAACCGGGACCGATCTTCTCCAGCACGTGGCGCGCCTGCCCCGAGCCGATGGCGACATGCTCGATGAGACGGTCCATGTCCTCGCCCGAGGAAAGCAGCTCGCCGTGCAGCTGCTCGATGAGCATGGTGAGCGTGGGATGGGACAGCATGGGCCGATAGGGCAGCACGCCCAGCAGGTCCACACCGTGGCGCGCCAGGCCCCTGGCCAGCGTGTCCGGCAAGGTGGGATCGGCATCGGCGTCGACCTTGTTGATGACCGCCCCCACCAGCGGCACGCCGTGGCGGGCGAACAGCGCCTGGTTGAGGACGATGTGGTCGATGGGCCGACCGATGCCGCCCTCGCTGATGACGACCACGGGCGCCCGCAGTCGCGCCGCCACGTCCGCGTTGGAGAGACCTACCACGGCACCGACACCGGCGTGGCCGGTGCCCTCGATGAGCAGCACATCGTGGTCCTGGCTGAGTCGCTGGTGCGCGGCATCGATCTTCGCACTCAGGTCCTCGACGACCTCGCCCCGGATGAACGAGCGCGTGAAACCACGCGGGATGTGCACCGGGCTCATGTCGGCCAGCGGATCCGGCAAGCCGAAGAGGTGGCGCATGAGGATGGCGTCCTCGTCGGCGGGAACCTCGTCGACAAGGGCGTAGCGCTGGCCGACCGGCTTGGTGAAGGCGGTCGAGTACCCGCGGTCGATCAGCTCCGCCATCAAGCCGAGCGCGAACGTCGTCTTGCCGTGGTTCCGGCCGGTGCCGGCGAGGTAGACCTGTCGCATGCAGCAAGGGTACGGCTCCAGAACCGGTAGCATCAGGGGGTGAATACCGTCGTCTTCGACCTGGGCGGGGTCCTCGTGGACTGGAACCCGCGCTACCTGCTGCGAAAGGTCATGCCCGGCCGTGAAGCCGAGATGGAGACCATCCTCGCCGACGTCCTCAACCACGAGTGGAACCTGGAACGCGACACCGGCGACTCGTGGCCCGACGCCATCGCCCGGCTGAAGGCGCAGTACCCGCAGTGGGCGGACATCTTCGAGATCTACGACCGGCGTTGGGGCGAGACGCTGGCCGGCTCGTTCGAGGACAGCGTGGCCGTCCTGCGCGCGCTCAAGGACGGCGATGTCCCGCTGCTGGCGCTCAGCAACTGGTCAGCCGAGAAGTTCCACCATGCCGAGGAGCGCTACGAGTGGCTCTCCTGGTTCGATGGTGTCGTGGTCTCGGGTCGGGTCGGGCTGATCAAGCCCGAGCGTGCCATCTTCGACTACCTGCTGCAGACATACCATCTGCGAGCCAGGGACATCTTCTTCATCGATGACCATGAGCCCAACGTGCTTGCCGCACGCTCGTTCGGCATCCGTGCTCACCACTTCACCGCTGCCGCGGCCCTGCGTCGGGAGCTGATCGAGGCGGGGTTCCTTGACGAGGCGGCGGCAGCGGCCTGACGACGCGACGAACGGTCAGTCGCGTCCGCGCGACGCCAGCTGGCGCTCGATGCGGTCGAGGCCCTCGCGCAGGCGCGTGAGCGTCTCCTCGTCGATGGTGTCCTCGGCGGTGTGCGGGCCGAGCTGCTCGAGGATGTCGGCGATGAGCCCGTAGAACACGTGAGCATCGGCCAGGAAGAACTGCGGCTCGTTGTTGTAGCGAACCAGCGTCAGTCGGCCCTGCAGCACGCGTCGCTCATCGGCGTGAGCCGTCTGCGTGGCGAAGTCGTGGCCCTGGATGCCGTCGGGGTTGTTCAGGAAGTTGAGGGCGTTGTCGATGGCAAGGCCGAAGCGTGCGCGCCATGCCCGCAGGCGCTCCAACGTCTCGGGCGCCACTCGCACCTCGGCGACCTGGTCGAAGACCTCCGGCGAGACCGTCAGCAGGCCCACCAGCGTCGTGCCGGGCCGAGCCCCCAGCATCACCTGCAGCGAGCGCTCCAGGGTGAACACCTCCGAATCGAAGCGCGGGCTGGTGATGACGTCGGTGAGCAGGTCCTCGACGTTGTCGAGCGCGCCCGCATCGGAGAGCGCCTCCGCCAGCTGCAGCACCTCCTCCTTGAAGAGGAACTGTTCCTCGTGATCGAGCCGGTCCACCATCGGCGGTCTCCTCTTCCGCTAGGGGTACAGCCCGCGAAGGGCAGTGGCCTTGGCGACGCGGTCGACCGCCAGCAGGTAGGCGCCGGTGCGCATGTCCACGCCCTCGTGCTCGGACATGGCCAGCACCTCGGCGAAGGAACGCACCATGATGGCCGTCAGCTTGCTGTTGACGATCTCCTCGGACCACTGGTCGCGGTTGAGGTCCTGGACCCATTCGAAGTAGGACACGGTCACGCCGCCGGCGTTGCACAGGATGTCGGGGATCATGAAGACGCCCTTGCGCCACAGGATCTCGTCGGCGTCGGGCGTGGTCGGCCCGTTGGCCGCCTCGGCCACGATGCGGGCCTTGATGCGCTCGGCGTTCTGGAGCGTGATCTGGCTCTCCAGCGCCGCCGGCACCAGCACGTCCACGTCCAGCTCGAGCAGGGCGGCGTTGCTGATGTCCTCCGCGCCGGGGAAGCCCACGACCGTGGCGTGCTCGGCCTTCCAGGCCTTGACGGCCTTGATATCGAGCCCGCCGGGCCGGACGATGCCGCCCTGCGTGTCCGAGACGGCGACCACCCTGGCACCCATGCTGTCGAGCAGGGTGGCGGCCACCGACCCGGCATTGCCGAAGCCCTGCACCGCGATGGTGGCGCCGATGATGTCGAGCCCGAGGTGGCGGGCGGCCTCCGAGATGGTCACCACGCAGCCGCGACCGGTGGCCTCCACGCGGCCCTCGGAACCGCCGAGGCTGACGGGCTTGCCGGTGACGACGCCGGGCACGGTGTAGCCCACGTGCATGGAGTAGGTGTCCATGATCCAGGCCATCGTCTGGGCGTTGGTGTTGACGTCCGGCGCGGGGATGTCGCTCTGGGGCCCGATGATGACGCTGATGTTGGTGGCGAAGCGCCGCGTCAGGCCCTCCAGCTCGCGCATCGAGAGCTGCTTGGGGTCGACCGCCACGCCGCCCTTGCCGCCGCCGTAGGGGATGCCCACCACCGCGCACTTCCAGGTCATCCACATGGCCAGGGCACGGACCTCGTTGAGGGTCACGTCCTGGTGGTAGCGCAGGCCTCCCTTGGAGGGGCCACGGCCGAGGTTGTGCTGGACGCGGTAGCCGGTGAAGACCTGCACCCTGCCATCGTCCATCCGGACCGGCACCGACACGATCAGCTCGCGCTCGGCCTCGCGCAGGACAGCGCGCAGGGCCGGGTCGAGCTCGAGCCGGTCGGCCGCGATGTCGAACTGGCGCTGGGCGACCACCCACGCATCAAGCACCGGTGTGGCCTCAGGAGCGGTCATCGGGACCTCCACCTCCAAGGACGAGCGCCGGGCCCTGAGGACGGGCGGGCTGGCTCGAACGAAG
>DATHSE010000164.1:0-5062 GCA_035464455.1 Anaerolineae bacterium
TTCCGCTGGCTTGTTCTTCTCTGTCCTGGGTGCGGTCTCGTTCTTGTCCGGCTGCGGACCGGGTCGGGCGGTCGAGGTCAGGACCATGGACATCGAGCGACCCTCCAGCACGGGTTGCCGATCGACGGCTCCGTGGTCGGCGACCTGCTCGGCGAAGCGCGTCAGCAGATCTCGCCCGATGTAGGCGTGGCTCACCTCCCGGCCCCGGAACTGCACGGTGACCTTGACACGGTCCCCATCGTCCAGGAAGCGGATGGCTCGCTTCACCTTGGTGTCGAAGTCGCCCTTGCCGATCTTGACCCGGAGGCGGACCTCCTTGAACTCGACCGACCGCTGATGGCGGCGAGCCTCCTTCTCCTTGCGGGCCTGCTCGTACTTGAACTGACCGTAGTCGAGAAGGCGCGTGACGGGCGGGCTAGCCATGGGTGCGACCTCTACCAGGTCGAACCCGCGCTCCTGCGCTAGCTGCAGGGCATTCAGGGTGGACATCACGCCCAGCTGATTGCCTTCTTCGTCGACGACCCGCACCTGTGGGATGCGGATCATCTCGTTCACACGCAGGTCCTTGCTCAGGCTATTCCCTCACCACTGCATTTGCTCCATCGTCTTCCCGCGCGGGCGCGACGCAAGGCCACGACCTGCGCGGGTCGCCGGCGGACTATAGCACAGAGGACACGCACGGCCGAGCCGCCGCGGCCTGCCCGACGCGCCGCAGCGGGGTCACTCCGGCCGGCGCTCGGCAGCTTCATCAGCCAGCTGCTGGGCGAGCTCCTCCCAGCCGACGGGGTCGAGCTGCGCACCCGACCGCGTGCGTGGTGATGCCGTGCGCGCCTCGACCTCGCGATCTCCCAGCACCAGCATGTAGGGCACCTTCTGCTCCTGGGCCATGCGGATCTTGTTCTGCATGCGGTTGGAGCTGTCATCGACCTCCACGAACAGGCGCCGGGCGCGCAACAGCCCGGCGATCTCCTCGGCCGCCTCGACATGCCGGTCGGCGATGGGGATGACGACGCACTGCAGCGGGGCACACCAGAACGGGAATGCGCCCGCGAAGTGCTCGGTGATGATGCCGATGAAGCGTTCGAAGGAGCCGTAGATGGCGCGATGGATGGCGATGGGCCGCTGCGGCTGACCCTCCTGGTCGATGTAGGTGAGGTCGAAGCGCTCGGGCAGCATCATCATGTCTGCCTGGATGGTGGCCATCTGCCACTCGCGGCCGAGCGCGTCGTCCACGTAGATGTCGATCTTGGGGGCATAGAACGTGCCGTCCTTGGGCTTGACGGTGTAGGCCACCCCGGCTCGGTCGAGGGCGTCGCGGATGAGGCTCTCGGCACGCTCCCACTGGGCGAGGTCGCCCAGCGCCTTGTCGGGCCGCGTGGCGAAGGTGAAGCGCGGCACCAGCCCGAACCAGGAGAACGTCTCGTTCACCTCCCCCAGGAGCGCCTCCACCTCGTCAGCCAGCTGGTCCGGCCGCACGTAGCAGTGGGCGTCGTCCTGGATGAACTGCCGCACCCGGGTCAGCCCTGAGAGGGTGCCCGAACGTTCGTTGCGGTGCAGCCGCCCGTACTCGGACAGGCGCAGGGGAAAGTCGCGGTAGGAGCGCACCTTGCTCTTGTAGATGATGGTCGACTCGGGGCAGTTCATCGGCTTGAGCGAGAAGGTCTGCTCCTCCGACTCCAGCTTGAACATGTTGTCGTCGTAGTGGTCCCAGTGGCCCGACTGCTCCCACAGCTTCTTGTGCACCAGGATGGGCGTGCTCACCTCCTGGTAGCCGCGCCGGTCCTGCAGCTCGCGCATGGCCGTCTCCAGCGTCCGCCACAGGCGCTGCCCCTTGGGGTGCCAGAAGGCCGAGCCGGGGCTGACGTCGTGGAAGCTGAACAGCTCGAGCGCCACGCCGAGACGCCGATGGTCGCGCTTGGCGGCCTCGTCGAGGCGCCACAGGTAGAGGTCCAGCTCGTCCTTCGTCGACCACACCGTGCCGTAGATGCGCTGGAGCATGGGTCGCTTCTCGTCGCCGCGCCAGTAGGCGCCAGACGTCTTGAGCAGCTTGAAGGGGCCGAGCTTGCCCGTCGACTCGACGTGCGGGCCGCGGCAGAGGTCGGTGAAGGTGCCGTGCGTGTAGGTCGTCACCGCTGGCGGCGGCTCGCTCGCGGCCTCGGATGCCGCCCGCAGGTCATCGAGGATCTCGAGCTTGTAGGTCTGGCCGGCAGCCTCCAGCATGGCCCGGCCCTCGTCGGGATCCCATTCCCGTCGCTCGAAGCGGTGGTTGGCCCGCACCGACTGCTGCATGCGCTCCTCGATGGCGCGCAGGTCCTCGGGCACCAGCGGTCGCGGCAGCTCGAAGTCGTAGTAGAAGCCGTCCTTGATGGCCGGGCCGATGCCCAGCCTGGCCTCGGGGAAGAGGTCGATCACCGCTTCGGCCATGACGTGGGCGGCCGAGTGGCGCATGGGATCGAGGGGGTCGTGCGCGTTGGCGTCGAGGAGCTCTTCGGCCGAGCCCTTCGTGGGCGCCTGGAACTCGAGCTCGTCCTCGTTGCGGGCGTCGCCGACGCTGGCTTCGGCGGCGCGCTCTGCTGCGCACATGTCATCTGCTCCTGATCGAAGTGAACGCCCCTCGCACCGCACGACGGTCGAGAGGCGCCTGGGCGACGGCCGCGGACCGCTGTCTTCGCAGCCTGTCTCGATCGTACCTCAGCGGCAGGGTCTAGGCGACCGGCTCGCCTACCCCTCCGAGCAGCTCGTCGATGCCGGCCAGCGGGATGCCCAGCCAGTCGGAGCGCGACCCCAGTCGAGAGGTCAGCTCATCGCAGGCGCGCGAGACGAGCAGGCTCTTGAACAGCACCGACCAGGTGTCATCGGCAGCCGGGTTGAAGGTAGCTTCTGCGGTGGCGTCGCGATAGCCACCGACGCAGGCGGCCGACATCCACTGGAACCAGTAGGTGGACCAGGCCGACAGATCGCCGGGCTCGACCACGTCCGAGGAGAGCAGCTCGCGCTCGACGCGCGGCCAATGCGCCGCGAAGTGGAACGAGCGGATGAGGCTGGCAAGGTCGGTCAGCGCCGGTCGCTTGAGGCGCCGCTCGCTCAACGGGCGACCGGTGTCGCCCTCGAAGTCGATGATGACGACGTCGTTGCCGGTGTCCAGCACCTGCCCCAGGTGCAGGTCGCCATGGATGCGGATGCGCTGGCCGTCGATCTTGCTGTCACGCAGGCGTGCCAGCAACGCATCGAGACGGGGTGCGGCTTCCAGAACCACGCGTGCCGCCTCCCGGTCGCGCGGCGGCAGCGAAGCGCGTCGATCCTCCAGCAGCTCGAGTGCCCGGTTGACCCGGCGCCGCACCGACTGGTACAGCGAGCGCACGTAGAACGGCGACATCGGCTCGGGCCCGAAGTCGCGATCGTTGGCCTCGGCCGCAGCCAGCAGCAGGTGCATCTGCCCGACACGCGCCCCCAGCACGCGCGCGGTCTCCAGCGCGGCGCCGATGCGCTCGTGCGCTCGAGGCGGGGCCTCCACACGCGAGAGATCGAGGAAGAAGCGATCACCATCCTGTGCCAGCTCGGGCGGCTGGGACTCCGCTTCGGCGTCGTGCAGGAACGACTCCACGGCATCGCGCATCGACTCCCACAGGTTGCCCTCGTGGGGCACGTAGGCCTGCACCATGGCCAGCGTCGCGTGCATGCCGGCCTGGACGACCTCGACCGATCCCAGCAGGCGGGGAACGTTGCCGAAGCCCGCAGCGGTCAGGTAGCTGCCCAGCTCCAGGTCGGGATTGGGCCCGTCCTCGAGCACGCGATAGAGCTTCAGCACAGCTCGGTCCGCGTACGACGCGGAGCTGTTGGACATGGTGGGCTGCTCGCGCACCGGCGTAGCGGCCAGGTCCGAGGCGGCGATGCCGGACAGCTGCGAGCGCAGGCCCTTCTGTGCCCGGCCCACGAGCTCGCCGCGACCGCCCTTGACCCGCCGCCGGCCGCTGACGATCCCCAGCAGGGCCTCGTAGACGCCCGGCACCAGCGTGCCGTCGAGCAGTCGCGCGGCAGAGCCCTCCCCCACCAGTCGGGCGATGGCCGCATCGGGTGCGGCCGCCACCAGTCCGTCGGCGTCGAGATCGGCGTCGGTAGCGAGCGGCAGGACGTAGGTGGCCGGCTCGGTGTCGCGGTAGGACACCTGCAGGAACGCCAGCACAGCCGGCGGTGACGATGGCAGCTCCACGACATCGGTGATACGGACGCCGGCCACCGGATGGCTCTCGCCGCGGTACCAGCGGCGTGACACCGTCCAGCGCAGGAGCACGTCGGCGACTTCGTCGGAGGGTCGCTTCAGGCGGGCCACGAGGTCGCCTCGCCAGGCTAGCTCGGGCAGGTCGCTGCTGGCCCTCGCATCACCCGCGGCCGGGTCGGCGGCAAGCCGGAACCAGAGGAAGGAGTGTGGCCCCAGGCTGACCATGTAGGGCTCGCGACCGATGCGCGGGAACTCCACCGAGCCGAACAGCTCAACCGGGACGCGACCTTCGTAGCGACCCAGGGACAGCTCGGTCCATTGCGCGTAGCGCGACAGGTTGGCGACCACGAGCAGGGTCTCGTCCTCGTGCTCGCGGATGAAGGCGAGGACGCGGCGATTGTCGGGATGGAGGAACTGCAGCGAACCGCGGCCGAACGCAGGGTGCTTCTTGCGCAGCGCGATGACCCGCTTCATCCACCACAGCAGCGACTGCGGGTTGGCCTGCTGGGCCTCGACGTTGACGGCCTCGTAGTGGTACTCGGGGTCGGTCACCACGGGCAGATACAGCCGCTGCCGGTTGGCCGACGAGAAGCCGGCGTTGCGGTCCGAGGACCACTGCATCGGCGTGCGCACCCCGTTGCGGTCGCCCACGTAGACGTTGTCGCCCATGCCGATCTCGTCGCCGTAGTAGATCACCGGTGTGCCCGGCAAGCTGAACAGCAGGCCGTTCATCAGCTCGATGCGGCGGCGGTTGTTGCCCAGCAGCGGCGCGAGGCGGCGGCGGATGCCCAGGTTGATGCGCGCCTGCGGGTCGGCCGCGTAGACGCGGTACATGTAGTCGCG
>DATHSE010000165.1:0-10992 GCA_035464455.1 Anaerolineae bacterium
CGTATCGCGGAGAATGCCTACACGGGCGTTGACCGCCTGCTGCTCCATGTCTTCCTGCCGAGCGACCTGGAGCCCATCGCGATCATGGGCGAGATCATCGGCTGAGCCCGCGGGCTCGAGCGTGCGGTCGGGTCCGCTCAGCGGATGCGACCCAGGATCAGCGGATGCGACCCATCCGACCGACCGGCCAGTAGCGGAACCAGGGTCGCCCCTCCAGCGCGCTCGTCTCCACCGGGCCGAACGTCCGAGAATCGGTGGACGCGTCGGGAGCGTCGCCGGTGACGAGGAGGCTCCTGCCGCTGTCGTGGACCTCGGCCACCCGCTTCACCAGCAGGCGTGAGCGCTGGCGGGGATCGGGCACGAGCACGAGGTCACCCACCACCGGCGGCGACTCTGCGTAGGCCGCGGGATCAGCCAGCAACCAGTCGCCCGACAGCAGGGTGGGGGACATGCTCTGGCCCTCGACGGCGATGCGTGCACGCCAGGAGCGAAGCAGTCGCCCGATCATCCGACCGACAAGCAGATTGACCCGCCCGGGGGATCCCAGGCGGGCCGTGGTCGAGTCAGCAGGCCGGGCTAGCGGGGCATGCGCGTCTTGTCGGGACCGCCGGTCCCCTTCCACATCTCGTCGACCTGGTCGATGAGGTCGAGCAGCTTCCTGGCGGCGTCGAGGTCGGTGCCCTGCTTGACTGCCGACGCCTGCTTGGAGGTCTTCCAGCAGACATCGTGCAGGTCCGGGTACTTCTCGACGTGCTCGGGCTTGAAATAGTCGTGCCACAGGACATCGACGTGATGCTTCACGAGCTCGGCCCGCTGCTCCTTGATGATGATGCAACGGGTGCGGAAGACGTCGTCGTCAGAGGCGTGGTAGCGCTCGAGGATGCGGTGGCAGGATTCGGCCTCGATCCGAGCCTGCTCGGGGTCATAGACGCCGCAAGGGATGTCGCAGTGGGCGTGGGCGCTCCGGTCGGGGGCGATGAAACGCAGCAGTTGCATGCGGGCACTCCTTCTCCGATTGACCTGGCGCCGACGGGTCATCCGACCCGGCGCCACAGCCTGGCACCTGATTCTGCCACGACGGTGTGTGAATGGGGCTTGACAGTCCCCGATCGTCGGATCTAGCATCCTATAAAGTCTATAGGACCAGCCGACAATATAGGAAACATAGGGATTATCACTGGGGGGTGGCATGGACGCGACACGGTTCGGGATGCGACAGCGATCAGCAGGCCTCTTGGCGGTATGCGCGGTGGCGGCGCTGCTGGCAGCTATCCCGGCGCTGACGGCGAGCAAGGCGGCGGCTGCCGAAGGGGACGAGCCATCGGGAACCGTGACGCTCGTGGCCTACACCACGCCGCGCGAGTTCTACGAGGAGGTCATCCCGCTCTTCCAGGCCACCGAGGCCGGCGAGGGCGCGGGATTCGAGCAGTCCTATGGGCCGTCCACGGACCAGGCCCGCCTCGTCGCGTCCGGACTGCCGGCAGACGTCCTCGCGCTCTCCCTTGCGCCTGATGTCGAGAGCCTGGTCGCGCCGGGCATCGTCGCCGAGGACTGGGATGAGAACGAGTACGGGGGCATCGTCCACAACAGCGTCGTCGCACTCGCCGTGCGGCCCGGCAACGCCAAGGGCATCACGGGCTGGGCGGACCTCGTGCGCGACGACGTCAACGTGATCACGCCGAACCCGCTCACCTCGGGCGGTGCGCAGTGGAACATCCTCGCCGCCTATGGGGCTCAGATCCAGGAGGGCAAGACCCCGGAGGAAGCCATCGCGTACCTGAGGCAGCTCTTCGCCAACGTCTCGGTCATGGACCGTGGTGCGCGCGACTCGCTGACCACGTTCATGGCCGGCCAGGGTGACGTCCTCATCGGCTACGAGAACGAGTTCATCTTCGCCCAGAACGCAGGTCAGCCTCTCGAGTACCTCGTGCCGGACGCGACGATGCTCATCGAGAACCCCATCGCGGTGACGCTGACCGGCGACGCGAGCGGGGTATCACGGGCTTTCGTTGACTTCCTGTACACGCCGGACGTCCAGCGCATCATCGGCCAGAAGGGATTCCGTCCCGAGGTCGAGGAGATCGCTGCCGAGTTCAGCTACCCGCAGCCGCCCCAGCTCTTCACCATCGAGGACCTGGGCGGCTGGTCCCAGGCACGACCCGAGTTCTTCGACCCGGAGAACGGCATCGTGGCGGGCATCTTCGCCGAGCTCGGCCAGGATGCCGGCTGACCCACGATGACGGCTGGTGCAGGCGCCCGACCGCGAGCGCGGTCGGGCCCAACCTCCCCGTACGACGGCCAGGGCTTCCTGGGCCCTGGCATCACCGCGACATACCTTGGGCTGCTCGTCCTCATCCCCATCGCCGCGCTGCTGTGGCGCTCGGTCGCCGGGGGGGTGGAGGGCTTCTTCGCGGCCATCACCAGCCCGCCGGCCGTCGCCGCCCTCCGCCTGACATTCACCGTCTCCCTCGTGGTGGTGGTCATCAACGCGGTCATGGGCACGGCCATCGCCTGGGTCCTCGTGAGGGACGAGTTCCCGGGCAAGCGCCTGGTCAACGCCCTCATCGATCTGCCGTTCGCGCTGCCCACGATCGTGGCCGGCCTGACCCTGCTGACGCTCTACGGGCCGCGCAGCCCCTTCGGCATCAACGTGGCCTACTCGCAGGCGGGCATCGTCCTGGCCCTGCTCTTCATCACGCTTCCCTTCGTCGTGCGCTCGGTGCAACCGGTCCTGAGCGAGCTCGATCGTGAGATGGAGGAGGCCGGCGCTTCGCTGGGAGCGTCGACGCCGACGGTCTTGCGTCGCATCGTCCTGCCCAACCTCGTGCCAGCCATCCTCACCGGCTCGGCGCTGGCGTTCGCGCGCAGCGTGGGTGAGTTCGGCTCGGTCGTGCTCATCGCCGGCAACATCCCCTACCGCACGGAGCTGGCTTCTGTCTACATCTTCGGCCAGGTGGAATCCGACCGTTCGGACGCTGCTGCTGCCGTATCGGTGGTCCTTCTCGTGGCCTCGCTCCTGCTGCTGCTGACCTTCGACTTCTTCCGACGAAGGGTCAGCCGCCACGAGGAGCCGGTCGCATGAGCGCCGCCCGACCAGCCATGCAGAGCGGCGTGCGAGCCGTGGGTGACGATCGGACACGCGCCCGGATGGCACGGCTGGGTGTCCGCTCCGTCGCCCTCGTCTACGTGCTGCTGATCCTGGCGCTGCCCGTCCTGACCATCTTCCTCCGGACCTTCGAGGGTGGTCTGGGGCCGGTCCTCGAGGCCATCCATCGCCCCGCCTTCCAGTCGGCGTTCTGGCTGACCCTCACGGTCACGCTCATCGCCGTCCCCATCAACACCGTCTTCGGTGTCATCGCTGCCCTGGCCATCGTGCGCCGACGCTTCCCGGGGCGGAGCCTCCTTAACGCGCTCATCGACCTTCCGTTCGCCCTCTCGCCCGTGATCATCGGACTTTCGCTGATCCTGGTCTACGGCAAACACGGCTGGCTGGGAGGCTTCCTGGCCGATCTCGGCTTCACCGTCATCTTTGCCCTTCCGGGCATGATCCTGGCCACGCTGTTCGTCTCACTGCCCTTCGTCGTGCGTGAAGTCATCCCCGTCCTGCGGGAGATCGGCACCGACGCCGAGGAGGCCGCCTACACGCTGGGGGCATCGCAACTGCGCACCTTCTGGCGCATCACGTTGCCGGCCATCCGCTGGGGCGTCATCTACGGGATCATCCTGACCACGGCGAGGTCACTCGGTGAGTACGGCGCGGTGGCGGTGGTCTCGGGCAAGATCGCGGGCAAGACCGAGACGCTCACGACGCACGTGGAAGAGCGATACCTGGCCTTCGACCTGGTGGGGGCCTACGTCGCCTCCATCACCTTGGCGGTCATGGCCCTCCTCGTGCTACTCGGCATGCAGCTGCTCCAGTCCGGCCGTCTTCGCCGTCGGCGGCCCGACGAGCGAACGTCACTCCCGACCCCAACCATGGAGATCTAGGCATGGCCATCATCATCCGTGACCTCACGAAACGCTTCGGTGATGTCACCGTCCTCGACCGTGTCGACCTCGAGATCCGTGACGGTGCGCTGACCGCGCTGCTGGGACCCTCCGGCAGCGGCAAGACCACCTTGCTGCGCATCATCGGCGGGCTCGAAGTCCCCGAGGAGGGGACCGTCCTCCTGGACGACCGCGACGTCACCCACGTGCCTCCTCAGCAGCGGGGCATCGGCTTCGTCTTCCAGCACTACGCTCCCTTCAAGCACATGACGGTCTGGGACAACGTGGCATTCGGCCTCACCATCCGCAAGCGACCAAAGGAGGAGGTCCGCCGGAAGGTCGGGGACCTGCTCTCGCTCGTCCAGATCGCGCACCTCGCCGACCGCTACCCGGCGCAGCTCTCCGGCGGCCAGCGCCAGCGCATGGCACTTGCCCGGGCCCTGGCCATCGAGCCTGCGGTGCTCCTCCTTGACGAGCCCTTCGGCGCCCTCGACGCCCGCGTCCGCAAGGAGCTGCGCGTCTGGCTGCGGCGCCTCCACGATGAGGCCCACGTGACGACGGTGTTCGTGACCCACGACCAGGAGGAGGCCATGGACGTGGCCGACCACATCGTGGTCATGGACGGTGGACGGATCCAGCAGGAAGGCTCGCCACGCGAGCTCTACGAGCGGCCGGTCAACGAGTTCGTCATGACCTTCATCGGTCCGGTGAACCGGCTGGGAGACACCTACGTACGCCCGCACGACCTGGAGATCCGCATCTCGCCGTTCGACAGGTCGAGCGAGGCCATGATCGAGCGGGTCGTGTACCTCGGCTTCGAGGTCCGGGTCGAGCTGGTGCGCAGTGACGGTCTCCGCGTTTGGGCCCAGATCGCGCGGGACGAGGCCGAGCGACTCGAGGTGGCCGCAGGCCAGGTCGTCTGGGTGCGCTCCGGCCGCGAACAGATCTTCGCTGTGGTCTGACGTCAGGGGTGGTCCACGATCGCCACCTTGGCTGCACCAGACCGTCTCGGTCGCATCGCGCCGGGGCCGGCCGCCGCTTCGCCCACGCCTGAGCGGTACGCTCAGCCACCGTGCTCGGGCCGCCCACAGCGCGCGACGCGGACACGCCTGCGGTGGTCACGGCCATTGGCGTACGATTCGGGCTGCAGCCCATGCGGAGCCCGCGCCCGGGCTGCTCCATGGATCAAGCGTGAGCACCGACCTCCTCTTCCACCTGCTGGTCTTCCTGCTGACGTCCGCCGTCATCGTCGGCTCGGGCGTGGTGCTGGCCACCTCGGGCGATCGGATCGCCGACGTCACCGGCCTCGGCGGGCTGCTCATCGGGATGGTGCTGGTGGCTGCTGCCACGTCCCTGCCGGAGATCGCGGTCGCGGTCAGCGCGGTCGTGGTCGAGTCCTCGCCCGACCTCGCCATCGGCAACCTCTTCGGCAGCAACATGGCAAACATGGCGCTGCTGGCCTTGGTGGACCTGGCCTGGCGCGGCCAGGTATGGCATCGCGTCGGCGCCGGCCACGCGCGCACGGCGTCGGTCGCCATCGCCCTGACGGCGGTGGCCACGCTGGCTGTGCTGCGACCCTTCGAGCTGGCCATCGGCTGGGTCGGCATCGAGTCGGTGATCATCTTCGTCGGCTTCATCAGCCTCATCGCCTGGACCCGACGCTACCCCGCGCAGCCCGTTCACAGCGGTGAGGTCAATCACCGGCCTGGCGACGAGGAGGCGGGACGCGCGCCTGGCCGCGAAGATGACGCTCGCCCTGCCGGCCGCGGGGCCGTCCTGCGCTCGATCCGGGTCGACCTGCTCAAGTTCGGTGCTGCGGCCCTGGTCATCCTCGCCAGCGCGCCATTCCTGGTGGATGCTGCCGACGGCATCGCGCGCGAGGCGCAGCTGGGCGAATCCTTCGTGGGTGCCTCGTTCCTGGCCTTCTCGACCTCGCTGCCGGAGCTCGCGACCGCGGCGGCGGCGGTGCGCATCGGCGCCTTCGACCTGGCCGTGGGCTCGCTGCTCGGCAGCAACGCCTTCAACATGGCAATCATCCTCGTTGTCGACCTCTTCTATCTCGAGGGGCCCATCCTTGCGGACGTACACGCCATCGAGGCCTTCGTGGGGGTCAGCGCGATCCTGCTCATGGCCATCGTGGTGGCCGGCATCATCCACGGTGCCCGCACCAGGGCGACCCGGCTGGAGCCGGGCCCGGGCATGACGCTGGTGGCCTATCTCATCCTCATGTACATGATCTTCACGACCGGGGCCTAGGCAGGACGCGATGGGCGCGGACGAGCCCGCGGCGGCGACCGAGGCGATGCGGGCATGGCGTCTCGAGCCGGCGGCAGTCGCGCACGCCCTCGGCACGGATGCACAGATGGGGCTCAGCGGCGCCGTCTCCGGGCAGCGGTTGCTCGAGTACGGGCCCAACGAGCTGATCAAGAAGAAGCAGCGCCCGACCTGGATGCTGCTGCTGGACCAGTTCAGCAGTCCCATGATCCTGGTGCTCATCGCGGCGGCCGTGGTCACCGCGCTCATCGGCGAGACGAAGGACACCGTCGTCATCCTGGCCATCGTCCTGTTCAACGGTGTCGTCGGCTTCGTGCAGGAGTACCGCGCTGAGCAGGCCATGGACGCGCTCAAGAAGATGTCCAGCCCCGACGCGCGCGTGCTGCGCGACGGCGAGGTGGTGCTGCTGCCCGCGGCCCGGGTCGTGCCGGGGGACATCGTGCTGCTGGAGCAGGGCGACATCGTCACGGCTGACATGCGCCTGCTGGAGGCGCCGGGCCTGAAGATCGACGAGGCGCCTCTGACGGGCGAATCGGAGCCGGTGTCGAAGGTGACCGAGCCCTTGCCGGAGGTGGACGCCTCGACTCCCGCCGACCAGCGCAACATGGCCTTCAGCGGCACGGCCGTCACCTACGGTCGGGCGCGGGGCCTGGTCGTGGCGACCGGCATGTCCACTGCCATCGGCCGCATCGCCGAGCTGCTGCAGGAAGGCGAGGACGATCCCACGCCGCTTCAGCAGCGGCTGGGACAGCTGGGCAAGTGGCTGGCCATCGCGGCCATCGTCATCTGTGCCTTGGTCTTCGGCCTGGGCGTGGCGCGCGGGGAACCGGCCGAGGAGATGTTCCTCATCGCGGTCAGCCTTGCCGTGGCCGCCATCCCTGAGGGGCTGCCCGCGGTCGTTACCATCTCGCTGGCGCTGGGCGCGCACAGGATGGCAGCGCGACGGGCGCTGGTGCGGCGGCTGCCCGCGGTGGAGACGCTCGGGTCGGTCACCGTCATCTGCACCGACAAGACCGGCACCCTGACCGAGAACCGCATGCTCGTGGAGCGGCTCTGGACGCCTGCCGGCCAGTACCAGGTGGGCGGTGACGGCTACTCGCCGGACGGTTCGCTGGAGCCGTCGGCGGAGGGCGACATCCTGGCCCTCCGGGCTGCCCACGTCGCGGCCGCCTGCAACGACGCCACGCTCGTGCCGCCCGATGGGGGCGGCGAGTGGTCCATCACGGGCGATCCAACCGAGGGCGCGCTGGTGGCGTTCGCGGCCAAGCTGGGCGTGCGCCAGAAGGATGTCGCGGTCTACTGCCCACGGGTGGCCGAGATCTCGTTCGACAGCGAGCGCCGCCGCATGACCACCGTGCACCAGGCGGGCGACTGCGAGCTGGAGATGGAGGAGCCCCACTGGGTCGCCGTCAAGGGGGCGCTCGAGTCGATCGCGCCGCTGCTCTCACACGACCAGACAGCTGCCTTGGAGGAGGCTCGCACCGTGGCCGATCGCTTCGCGCAGGACGGCTACCGGGTGCTTGCGCTGGCCGAGGCCGGCATCGACCAGGTGCCTGAGGACACCGAGGAGGCCGAGCAGGGCCTGCGCCTGGTCGGCATCGTGGCCATGGCCGACCCACCGCGCGATGCGGCGGCGATGGCCATCGCGCAGTCGCGCTCAGCGGGCATCTCGCCGGTCATGATCACCGGTGACCACCAGCTGACCGCGACATCCATCGCACGCCGCCTGGGGATGCTCGACGAGTCGCGCGAGTCCATCACCGGGGCGGAGCTGGCCCAGATCAGCGACGAGGAGCTCGTCGATCGCGTCGTCCGCATCGGCGTGTACGCCCGCACCAACCCCGAGCAGAAGCTGCGCATCGTCGACGCCTGGCGCGACCGGGGCGCCGTGGTAGCCATGACCGGCGACGGCGTCAACGACGCCCCGGCGCTGCGCAAGGCGGACATCGGCGTGGCCATGGGCATCACCGGCACCGATGTCTCCAAGGAAGCCAGCGACATGATCCTGGAGGACGACGACTTCTCCACCATCGTGGCAGCGGTGGAGGAGGGGAGGCGCATCTACTCCAACATCCGCCGCTTCGTGCGCTACCTGCTGACGACCAATTCGGCCGAGATCTGGGTCATGGTGGCGGCGCCGTTCCTAGGCCTGCCCCTGCCGTTGCTGGCCATCCAGATCCTCTGGATCAACCTGGTCACCGACGGCGCCCCGGCTCTCTCGCTGGGCGTCGAGCCGGCGCATCCGCGGGCGATGCGGCAGCCGCCTCGCGATCCAGAGGCATCCATCCTCGGCGACGGCCTGTGGCAGCACGCGGTATGGGTCGGCCTGCTGATGGCCGGCATCGTGCTCGGCCTGCAGGCCTGGTCGTATCACGGCGGTGCCAGCGAGGAATCGTGGCGCACGGTCGTCTTCACCGCGCTCGCCTTCCTGCAGCTGTCGCACGCGCTGGTGGTGCGCTCGGAGCGCGAGTCCGTCTTCAAGCTGGGCTTCGGCACCAACCGCCCGCTACTCCTGGTGATCATCGGCTCGGTGCTGGTGCAGCTGGCGCTCATCTACGTTCCGGCACTGCAGCCCATCTTCGAGACCACGGCGCTGACGCCCATGGAGCTGGGGCTGGTGTTGCTGGTCACGCCGGTGCCCTTCATCGTGGTCGAGATCGAGAAGCTGCTCCGGCGTCGTCGCGAGGATCGAGTGCCGGTCGCCGCCTAGGGCGACGTCCCAGCCTGCGCTGACACGTTTCGCTGGTCGCCGGCCCGGCGACGCGGCATGGGCCCCGCCGCGACCGGGCGTCCGGCCCGGCGCCGGTCGAGCATCCTGAGGGTCCACATCGGCAACGACAGCAGCTCGGTCTCCAGCCGAACAGGGTCATCGATGGACTCCAGGGATCGCAGCCGGCTGCAGATCGCATCGGCCGTCGACGCGGGTGGCTCCCACGCCTCCGCGGTGGCCAGGCGCGCCAATGACCGTCGGGTCGTGACCCACGTGACGTTGAGCCCAAGGTCCGGCTCGTCCGGACCCTCAGCCGCGTAGATCCTGTCGATGGTCCGCAGGATCGCGGCGCACAGCATCACCGATGTCCTTCGCGTCCGAGGCACCTCCACGTCGGTCCTCCTCGTGCTCCTCCGACATGCCGACTCGACCGGTCAGCGCGTCACTGCGCTGATCCCGAGTATCCGCTCGTGGGCCATGCGGTGTCCAGTGCCGATCAAGCCGGAGGCCGACCGGACCCGAACGCCGCCAGAACCGAGCTGGCGTCGTGGGTGGCGTGTACCGTGGTGGCCATGACTGGGACGCGACCGCTGCACATCGGGTTCGTGGCCACCCGCTTCGCCGGCACCGACGGCGTCTCGCTCGAATCGGAGAAGTGGGCCGTCGAGCTACGGGCCATGGGTCACGACGTCTTCTACTTCGCCGGCATCGTGGACCGGCCGGCGGGGCAGAGTCGCGAGGTGCCGGAGGCGTTCTTCGGTCACCCTGACGTCGCTGCCATCAGCGCTAGCGTCTTCGGTGCTGCGACCGCGGCGCGGCCGGAGTCCGTCAGTCGCGCCATCGACCAGCTCAGCGCGCACCTGAGGTCGGAGCTCCGCGCATTCGTGCAGGACTACGAGCTGGACCTGCTGTTGCCGGAGAACGCGCTCGCCATCCCCATGCACCTGCCGCTGGGTCTCGCCATCACGCAGCTGGCGGCAGAGACCGGCATGCCCGTCCTCGCGCACCACCACGACCTGCCCTGGGAGCGCCAGCGCTTCCTCGTCAACAGCGTCGCCGACATCCTCGGCACGGCCTTCCCGCCACCGCTGCCGAACGTGCGTCACGTCTGCATCAACAGCGCCCAGCAGGCTGAGATCGCCCGTCGGCTGGGACGAGTGGCCCGCGTCATCCCCAACGTCATGGACTTCGAACACCCGCCGCCCGCACCCGACCGGGTCACCGCGGGCCTGCGCGCCGGGCTGGGCCTGGCCGATGACGAGGTCTTCGCGCTCCAGCCGGTCCGGGTCATCCCGCGCAAGGGTATCGAGCACGCAGTGGAGCTGGTGGCGCGCCTTGGCCGGCCGGCTCGCCTGGTCATCTCGCACGCCAGCGGCGACGAAGGCATGGACTACGAGGCGCGCATCCGCGAGTTCGCCCGGCTGCTGGGCGTGGACGTGCTGTGGGCGGCCGACCGCGTGGCCGATGTACGCGGCGCGACGGCCGATGGCCGGCCGTCGTACTCGCTGGCCGACATGTACGACGCCTGTGACCTGGTGACGTATCCCTCGCTCATCGAGGGCTTCGGCAATGCCTACCTGGAGGCCGTCTATCACCGCCGGCCGGTGTTACTGAACCGCTATCCGGTCTACGACCTGGACATCCGGCCGACGGGTGTTCGCAACATCGAGATGAACGGCTTCGTGACCGAGGCCGCGGTGGAGGCGACGCGAGCGTTGCTCGACGACCCCGCCCGCATCGCCGAGTGGACCGAGGCCAACTACCAGCTGGGGCTCCGCCACTTCTCGCACCGGGTCGTGCGCGACGGCTTGCGTGCCGAGCTGGAGGCGTTCTTCCCGGCATAGGCCGGGCAGCGTCAGGCTGGCGCGATCCGCTCGAGCCAGTCGGCGAGGTGCCCGATGACCTCGTCGCGGTTGGTCTCGTTCAGGAGCTCGTGACGCGCACCTTCGTAGATGTGCTCGGTGCGGTCGCGAGTCGGCATGTCGCGGACAGCCTGGAGCGACCGCTGGTAGGGAACGAAC
>DATHSE010000166.1:0-4549 GCA_035464455.1 Anaerolineae bacterium
CCGGCACGTCATGCCCTTGCCACCGCGAGCGCCGAGCGCTTCGCCGATCTCTCCCAGCGCTTGCGGACCTGGTACTGACCGCCGCCCAGGAGGCGCCCACGAGTTGCCTGCGGCGGTGGCCACAACGCCGGTGCCTCGAGAGTGCTGGAGCGCCGAGGCACCACCACGGTCTCGCTTCGGTCACATCCGGGTTTCGCTCGTGCTCGAGGCCGGATCGCAGGCTGGCCCACGCTCGCGGGAGTTGGTATCCTCCGCCGACGCGGCAAGACGCCATCGGCGATGCGGCAGTCCGCGATCGGCGATGCGGCAACCAGCGGCAGCCACCACCAGCAAGGGGAGGAATGATCTTGAAGAGACTCGTACCGGGGCTCGTCATCGGGGCCCTCGTCCTCGGATCGTCGGCGGTCTACGCCCAGGAGGGCGGCACGCTGGCGGAAGTCCAGGCACGCGGCCAGCTCGCCTGCGGTGTGAACGGCGGCCTGCCTGGCATGAGCGTGCTGAACCAGGAAACGGGCGTGTTCGAGGGCATGGACGCGGACTACTGTCGCGCCATCGCCGCGGCCGTCCTGGGGGACGCGGATGCCGTCCAGTACGTATCGATCACCGCCGACCAGCGCGCCACCGCCATCCAGGGTGGCGAGGTCGACGTCATCTTTCGCAACACCACCAACACCCTGAGTCGCGACGCCGCCTGGGGCGACTTCGGCCCGACCATCTTCTATGACGGCCAGGGCATGATGGTGCGTGCCGATATCGGGGCGACCTCGCTCGAGGACCTCGCCGGGGCCACCATCTGCGTGACCGCGGGCACCACCACCGAGCTCAACCTGACCGACCAGATGGCCTTCCTCGGCGTGGAGTTCGAGCCCGTCGTGGCAGCCGAGATCGACACCGTCTACGGGACCTACGAGGAGGGACGCTGCGATGCGGTCACCTCCGACAAGTCCCAGCTCGTCGGCCGTCGCTCCTCCTTCGCCAACCCTGATGAACACGTCATCCTCGACGTGACCATGTCGAAGGAGCCGCTGGCGCCGGTCGTCGCCACCGGTGACAACCAGTGGGCGGACATCGTCACCTGGGTCGTGAACGCCACGATCGAGGCTGAGGAGCTGGGCATCACCTCCGAGAACATCGGCGACTTCGTCGGCAGCGACAACCCGGTCGTGGCCCGCCTGCTGGGCGAGACCGACGACCTCGGTGCTGCGCTCGGCCTGTCCAACGACTTCGTGGTCGGTGTCATCTCCGCGGTGGGCAACTACGGCGAGATCTACGATCGCGCCTTCGGTCCCGGCTCGGGTCTGGACCTGTCTCGCGAGGGCACGCTCAACGACCTTTGGACGCGGGGCGGCCTGATGTACGCACCGCCATTCCGCTAGTCGAGCGGTCAGACACGCGACCCCGGGGCGACCGAGTGGTGGCTCCGGGGTCGCCATCTGTCATGCGCAACGGGTAGCAGGTATCGATGGTCCACGAGCCGAGCGGCGCGCCCGAGAGTGCGCCTGGGGGAAGCTCCGGCGCATCCATCCCGTTCTGGCGGGACGTGCGCGTGCTCGCCGTCATCAGCCAGTTCGTCTTCCTCGCCGTCGTCCTGCTGATCGGCGGCTACCTGCTCAGCAACCTCACCTACAACATGGAGACGAAGGGCTTCGCGCCGCGTCTCGACTGGCTGGGCCTGCGGGCCGGCTACACCATCTCCGAATCGGTCATCCCCTACACCCCCGACGACACCTACGCGCGGGCCCTGACCGTGGGCCTGCTGAACACGCTGATGGTCAGTGCCGTCGGCATCCTCTTCGCCACCATCCTCGGGCTCATCATCGGCGTCGCGCGACTGTCCCGGAACTGGCTGGTCAACAAGCTCGCCCTGAGCTACGTCGAGATCTTCCGCAACACCCCGTTGCTGGTGCAGCTGCTGGTCATCTACTTCGTCGTCTTCCTGCAGATGCCGAAGGTGAGCGAGGCCATCGTGCTGCCGCTGGACATGTACCTGAGCCAGCGCGGGTTCGTCATGCCACGCCCGGAGGTGGCCCCGGACGGCGCCATCTGGTTCGTCTTCGTCGTCATCGGCATCGTGGCCGCCATCGCGCTCTGGCTCCTGGCCGTGCGTCGCGAGGCGGCCGGCCGGCCGACCAACGGCCTGCGCTGGTTCTCCATCGCGGCACTGCTCGGCCTGCCCCTGCTGGGCTGGTTCATCATCCCGGGTGGGCCGTTGGCCTTCGAGAACCCCGAGCTGGGCGCCTTCAACCTGCGGGGCGGGCTCCGCTTCACGCCCGAGTTCCTGGCGCTGACGCTGTCTCTCGCCCTCTACACTGCGGCCTTCATCGCGGAGATCATCCGCGGTGGCATCGAGGCCGTGAGCAAGGGTCAGCTGGAAGCGGCGCGCACGATCGGGCTCAAGGAGGGCGAGGTCCTGCGTCTGGTCGTCCTGCCGCAGGCGCTGCGCATCATCATCCCGCCGCTCACCAGCCAGTACCTCAACCTCATCAAGAACTCGAGCCTGGCCTTCGCCATCGGCTACGCCGACGTGTTCAACGTCAGCCGCACCGTGTCCGAGCAGACGGGCCAGCCGGTCGCCGTGATCGTCATCGTGATGGGCATCTACCTGGTGATCAGCCTGCTCACCTCGGTGCTGATGAACATCTACAACCGCACCGTGCAGATCAAGGAACGGTAGGCCGCAGATGACGACGGTCACGCCACCCCCGCCCGAGGTCGAGGTCCGGCCACCGACCACGGAGGTCGGGATCCTGGGCTGGCTGCACCACAACCTCTTCAGCAGCAAGCTCAGCGGCGTCGTCAGCATCGTGCTCGGCCTCGTGCTGCTGCTGGCCATCTGGCTGTCGCTGCAGTGGATGATCTACGACGCCCGCTGGGGCGTCATCACCGAGCACATGCGCCTCTTCCTCGTGGGGCAGTATCCCAGGGACGAGATCTGGCGCGTGTGGCTGACACTGGCCGCGCTGTCCATCACCACCGGCCTCACGGCCGGCTCGTCGCGCAGCGGCGCGGTGCGCCTGATGGCCATGATGGTCCTCGCCGGCCAGGTGCTGCTGGCGCTGCTGGTGCTCGTCTCCGGCCTCGGCGTGGTGAGCACCCTGCTGCTGCTCCTGAGCGCCGCCTTCGTGTGGGTGGCGATGTACGCGGCCGGGCGCTGGCCCATCAGCCGGCTGTGGATCTCCCTCGGCTGGCTGGCGACCACCTTCGCCACCGTCATCCTGCTCGCCGGCATCGGCGGCTCGGCGCTGCTTCCCAACGTCTCGACCACCATCTGGGGCGGCCTGCTGCTGACGATCATGCTTTCGGTCGTCGGCATCCTGCTGTCCTTCCCCTTCGGCGTGGCGCTGGCAGTCGGACGGCGCAGCAACCTGCCGGTCGTGCGTCTCCTGAGCACCGCCTACATCGAGCTCATCCGCGCCGTGCCGCTGATCACCATCCTGTTCATGGCACAGTTCCTCTTCCCGCTCATCCTGCCAGAGGGCATCCGGGTCGAGAACGTGATCCGGGCTATGGGCGGCATCACCATCTTCAGTGCCGCCTACGTGGCCGAGAACGTGCGCGGCGGGCTGCAGGCGATCCCGGTCGGGCAGCACGAGGCGGCACACTCCATCGGCCTGCGGACGTGGCAGACCACCATCTACATCGTGCTGCCGCAGGCGCTGCGCATCACCATCCCGGCCAACGTGGGCCTCTTCATCAGCCTGCTGAAGGACACCACGCTGGTCTACATCATCAGCCTGCTCGACCTGCTCGGCATCGGCCGCGCCGTGCTGGCCAACCCTGAATGGCTGGGGGCAAGCTTCGAGGTCTACCTCTTCGTGGCTGCCGTCTTCTTCGTCCTGAGCTACGCACTCTCGCAGGCAAGCTATCGTCTGGAAAAGGAACTTGGGATAGGTGAACGATGAGTGACCCCGAAGTCAGCGGCATCTCGACCGAGCCCCGCGACGCCCGAAGCGACCCGTCAGGACAGGACGCCGGCGACATCATCGTCTGTCGCGACGTGCACAAGTGGTTCGGCGAGCTGCACGTGCTGACCGGGATCAACATCAGCGTCAAGTTCGGCGAGGTGCTGGTCATCGCCGGGCCTTCGGGATCGGGCAAGTCCACCTTCATCCGCACCATCAACCGGCTGGAGGAGCATCAGCGCGGCGACATCATCGTCGACGGCATCGAGCTGTCCAACGACATCCGCAACATCGCCGCCATCCGCTCCGAGATCGGCATGGTGTTCCAGTCGTTCAACCTGTTCCCGCACCTGACCGTGCTACAGAACGTCACGCTCGGGCCCATCCGGGTGCGAAAGGTGCGCCGTGAGCAGGCCGAGGAGATGGCCATGCAACTGCTGCGACGCGTGGGCATCCCGGAGCAGGCGCTGAAGTATCCTGCGCAGCTGTCGGGTGGGCAGCAGCAGCGCGTGGCCATCGCTCGCGCTCTCGCCATGCAGCCCAAGATCATGCTCTTCGACGAGCCCACCTCGGCGCTCGACCCCGAGATGATCAGCGAGGTGCTCGACGTCATGCGCGAGCTGGCGGAGTCCGGCATGACCATGCTG
>DATHSE010000167.1:0-8189 GCA_035464455.1 Anaerolineae bacterium
CGGCGCCATCGACATCAAGGCGGATTCCATCGAGGACCTGCTGGTGCAGGCCGACGGCATGACCGTGAACGTGGCTGGCGAGGAGGTCGTGCTCGAAACCGCCGGCGCGAGCATCGACGAGCTGGGCATGAACCCGTTCCAGGCCTTCCTGCACCTGCTGTCGGACCCCAACATCGCCTTCATCCTGTTCACCCTGGGCTTCTACGGCATCTTCTTCGAACTGCAGAACCCCAACTACGTGACCGGGATCCTGGGGGCCTTCGCCCTCATCCTCGCCTTCATCGGCTTCGGCAGCCTGCCCCTCAACATCGCGGGGCTGCTGCTCATCGGACTGGCCGTCATCCTGTTCGTGCTGGAGCTGTCGGTGACGAGCGGCGGCTTGCTGACCGTCGGTGGCCTGGTCGCCTTCGCCCTGGGCGCCTCTGCCTTCTACACCACCCCGGGTGACCCGGTGGCACCAGATGTCAGCGTGGCACCCGAGGTCATCATCGTCATGACGGCGCTCACCGCTCTCGTCGTGGTGGGCATCCTGTACGCGGTGATGAAGGGTCGGCGCGCGCCACAGCTTGCCCTCGGCGCGTCCCACATCGACCAGCTCGTGCCCATCGGCACCGACGCCCCGGTCAGACGGACGCTCGATCCGGATGGCACCATCTACGCTGTGGGAGAGGAATGGACCGCCCGCAGCGCCGACGGCAGCGTCCTCGACCGTGGCACCCCCACCCGCGTCGTGGGGCACCAGGGCCTCACGCTCATCGTGGAGCGCGCCACGGCAGTCGCAACGGATCAGCCAACAGCAGAAAGGACGGCCTGAACATGGAAGCCGGAATCCTCGGCGCAGTCATCATCGTGGCCGCGGCGGCCATCATCGTCCTGTACCTCTCGGTGCGGGTGGTGAAGCAGTACGAGCGCATGGTGGTGTTCCGCCTCGGACGCACCGACCCGAGCCTCGTGCGCGAGCCGGGCCTGCGGTTCCTCATCCCCTTCATCGATCGCCCGGTCAAGGTGGACATGCGCGAGCAGTTCGTGGAGGTTCCCAGCCAGACCAACATCACGCGCGACAACGCGCCCATCGACATCGACTTCCTCATCTACTACCGCATCGTCGATGCCATGAGCAGCGTGGTCAACGTGGCCTACTTCTCCGGCGCCCTGCAGGGCATCGCAACCACCACCCTGCGTGCAGTCATCGGCGACATCCTGCTCGACGACGTCCTCTCCAAGCGCGACCAGATCAACGAGGTCCTGCGCGTCAAGATGGACGAGCAGACCGAGCGCTGGGGCGGCAAGGTCATGTCGGTCGAGATCCGCGAGATCACCCCGCCGCCGGACGTGCAGAACTCCATGAACCGGATGCTCACCGCCGAGCGAACGCGTCGTGCGGTCATCACGGAGTCCGAGGGTGCCCGCCAGTCCGCCATCAACGTCGCCGAAGGCGAGAAGCAGTCGGCCATCCTGCGCGCCGAGGGCGTGCGCCAGTCGTCCATCCTCGAGGCCGAGGGCTTCAGCCAGGCGCTGACGCGCATCTTCGAGGCCGCCAGCAAGGTCGACGACCGCACCATGGCGCTGCAGTACCTGGAGGCACTCAAGCAGCTGGGTGCGACCGATGCCACCAAGTACGTCATCCCGCTCGAGCTGACCGACCTGGCGAGGCGGCTGGGCAACTTCCTCGACAACGGCATGGGTGTGGGCGAGGCCCAGCGACTGGCGACCACGCAGGTGCAGCAGAAGGAGAAGGGCGCCGCGTAGGCGTGTCCATGACCGCCTGACGATGCTGCCCACCGTGCGCGCGGTCCGCTATGTGGCCCCGCTGCGCGAGGGCGGCTCCCTGCCCGGCCTGATGGAGGCCGATGACGACGGCACCTACGTGGTCAAGTACCGCGGTGCCGGGCAGGGGCCCAAGGCGCTGGTGGCCGAGCTGGTGGCCGGCGAGATCGGCCGGGCGCTGGGGCTGCCGGTGCCCGAGGCGGTGTTGCTGGACCTCGACCCGGCATTCGCTCGGCTGGAGATGGACTACGAGATCCGTCACCTGCTGCGTGAGAGCGAGGGCATCAACTACGCGCTCGACTTCCTGCCCGGCTCGATCACCTACGACCCCCTGGTGCCACCTGAGCCGGAACCTGCCTTCGCCGCCGACGTGGTCTGGTTCGACGCCTTCGTGAGCAACGTGGATCGTTCCGCGCGCAACGTCAACATGCTCGAGTGGCACGGGCGCATCTGGCTCATCGACCACGGCGCCGCGCTCTACATCCACCACGACTGGGGCGACGTGCGATCGCGCGCGGGTGATCGTTTCGAGCACATCGGGCAGCACGTGCTGCTGGCGTTCGCGGCCGACCTTGCGGCGGCCGACGCGAGAGCGCACGGGCGCCTGTCGAGAGACCACTTCGAGGCCATCGTGGCGGCGCTGCCCGACGCCTGGCTGGCCGATCGTTACGGCGGGCAGGACCCGGCCGGCATCCGCGAGGCCTATGTCGACTACCTGGCCGCGCGGCTCGAGCGTTCCGAGGCATTCACACGGGAGGCCATGCGTGCCCGCGCCCTGCTCGTATGACTACGCCATCATCCGCGTCGTCCCCGACGTGGCCCGCGGCGAGTACCTCAACGCTGGCGTCATCCTCTTCGCCCGGACCCGCGGCGCGCTGCTGGCCCGTGTCTGGCTGGACGAGGAGCGGCTGGCGGCCCTGTCGCCGACCGCGGATGTGGCGGCCATCCGCGCGCACCTGGCTTCGATCCAGCGCATCTGTGCGGGAGGGCCGGAGGCCGGGCCACACGGCCACCTGAGCCCATCCGAGCGATTCCACTGGCTGGTCTCGCCGCGCAGCACCGTCATCCAGGTCTCGCCCGTCCACACCGGCCTGTGCGACGACCCCACGGCGGAGGCCGACCGGCTCTTCGAGCGCCTCGTGGCACCCGTGCGGTAGTCCCGGCCAAGCAGCGGTGAAGCCGCGGCGAAGTGGCGACCGCCAGACTCGAGCGCATGCTCGCGATCCTCGACACGGCGGTCATCAGCGGCCTGCGCGGCGAGCTCGTGCGCGTCGAGGTCGATGTGGCACCGGGGCTGCCGGTGTGCCACATCGTGGGATTGCCGGACGCGGCGCTCTCGGAGGCGCGTGAGCGGGTCCGCAGCGCCATCCGCAATGCCGGCTTCGACTATCCGCTCAGCCGCATCACCGTCAACCTCGCGCCAGCCGACCGGCGCAAGCACGGCGCCGCCTACGACGTGGCCATCGCCATCGGCATCCTCCTGGCCGCCGGCGAGCTGCGCGCATCCGGCGGTGCCTGGGCCCTGCTGGGCGAGCTCTCGCTCGACGGGGGCATCATGCCCGTGCCGGGCGTGTTGCCGATGGCAGCCACGCTGCACGAGGCCGGACACCGGCGCATCTGCGTGCCACTGGCGAACGTGGAAGAGGCCCGGCTGGTGCTGGGCATCGAGGTAGTGGGTGCCGCGGGCCTGGATGACGTGGCGCGGCTCGTGGCCGGCCCCCGGGGGCGCAAGGCTGCCGCGGCGCGCCGACGGACACCCGTGCGCATCGCCGGCGGCGACGGTCCCCTCATCGTGCCGATCGAGCGGCACCCCGCGGCAGGGGAGGTCACCGAGCTGGCCGATGTGCGCGGTCAGGAGCACGCTCGCTGGGCGCTCGAGGTCGCCATCACCGGCCGGCACAACCTGCTGCTCATCGGCTCGCCCGGGGCCGGCAAGACGATGCTGGCACGCGCGACACCGGGGCTGCTGCCGCCGCTGACCGAGCCCGAAGCCCGCGAGGTCGCCGTCATCCGCAGCGTCGCCGGCCTGGATGCGACGGCCTCGGCGCGCCTTGCCCGACCCTTCCTCAGCCCGCATCACACCACCTCGTACGCGGCCATGGTCGGTGGTGGCCCGCGGCTTCGGCCGGGGCTGGTCACGCAGGCACACCAGGGCACGCTGTTCCTCGACGAGCTGGCCGAGTTCGACCGCGACGTGCTCGACGCGCTGCGCCAGCCGCTGGAGGACGGATCGGTCGAGGTGGTACGCGCGCACGGCTCGGTAAGCTACCCAGCCCGTCTGCAGCTCATCGCCGCCATGAACCCGTGCCGCTGTGGCTGGAGCGGCGATGCTGAGCGGACCTGCCGCTGTCCGCCACATGAGCCGGAGCGGTACCTGCGCCGCGTGAGCGGCCCTTTGCTCGATCGCATCGACCTGCGCGTGGTGATGCCTCGCCTGCTCCCCGACGAGCTGGTGGACGACGCTCGCCCAGAGGCCAGCTCGGTCGTGTCCGCCCGCATCCGGGCAGCCTGGGACCGCGCCCGCGAGCGCAACCGTGGACGCCCCAATGCGGCCCTGCACGGTCAGCAGCTGGTGAGGGCATGCGCGCTCGACGAGGCAGGCCGCAGGGCCCTCAAGGACGTCTCGACGCAGCTGGAGCTGACGGCACGCGGCATCCACCGCATGATGCGCGTGGCCCGGACGGTGGCGGACCTGCGCGAGCACGGGTCGGTGGGTGTCGAGGAGGTCCTGGCAGCCACCTCTATGCGCGATCGATCGATGGAAGTGGACCTCGCGGCGTGAGCGTGGCGCCGGCTCGACTGTCCGAGCGTGAGGCGTGGTTGGCTCTGGCCAGCACGCCCGGCGTGGGTGACCAGACGTTCGAACGCCTGCTGGCCGTCCATGGCAGTGCCAGCGAGGCGCTTGCGTCCGTGCTGCGACTGCGCCGCGGCGGCGCCGATCGCTGCCTGGCTGATGACCTGGGCATGCGTTGGCGGCGAGGACTGGCCGCCGCCATCCGCGCTTCTGCAGCCGATCCGACCTCCACCGAGCGGCGCATGCGAGACCTCGGAGGCTGGGTGCTGACCCCGCTCGACGCGGGCTACCCGGCGCGGCTTCACGCCATCGACGAGCCGCCGGCACTGGTCTACGGACTCGGCGACCCCGAGTCGCTTGAGCGGTCCCGGTCGGTCGCGGTCGTCGGCACACGGCGCCCCACGGCGGCGGGGCGCCATCTCGCGATGAGGATCGGCCAGCGCCTGGCAGAGGCGGGGGCGCTGGTGGTTTCGGGGCTGGCGATCGGCATCGATGGCGCGGCGCACCTCGCCGCGCTGGAGGCGGGCGGCCAGACGGTCGCAGTGGTCGGCAGCGGCCTGGACGTCCTGGGGCCCTCGGTCCACCGCCAGCTCGCCCGTCGCATCACACGACAAGGTGCGGTCCTCGCCGAGCTGGCGCCTGGCGTGCGAGCGACGCGGGGAACGTTTCCGCGACGCAACCGCATCATCAGCGGCCTGGCTGACGCCACCATCGTGGTCGAGGCGCCCGCCCGCAGCGGTGCGCTCATCACGGCCAGGCATGCCCTCGAGCAGGGGCGAGCCTTGCTCGTGGCCACCGGCCGCCCGCTCGATGCCCGCGTGGCGGGCAACCTGGCGCTGTTGCGCGAGTCGCCGGCGCGCCCCCTGGTCGGCCTGGACGAGATGATCGCCGACCTCGACTTCGACTCCAGCGGGGAGACGAGCGTGGCCATGGCCGGGCATGCGTGCGCACCCGCCGGCGGCTCCGCGCCGACGCTCAGCTCGACCGCAGCAGTGGCACTCCTCGAGCCCACGCAGCGCCTCGTCGCCGGCGCGCTGGCGGGTGGCCCGCGCTCGGTCGACGCCCTCTGTCGTGCCACGGGCCTGGAGCCCGGGGTGGTGGCAGCCAGCCTCACGTTGCTGCAGCTACGGGGCTGGGCGCGCGTCCTGGGCGCCACGCACCTGCCGGCAGGACCGCTGCTGGCCATGGACAGGGAGCGCAGCACGTGAGAGAGTCCGCCACGCCGCGTCGCGGCACGACGGGCGCCGCAGCGTAGGATGGAGCCATGATCAGGAACGTCATCTTGCATCTCGTGGGCGAGCTGCCCATGAAAGCCGACATCGAGTCCCTGCCGACCGCGGCCGACGCCGGCCTGCTGTGCACCAACCTGCGCACGATGGAGGGTCGCAAGCCCATCTCGACCGAGTACCTTGACTCCGTCTTCCTGCTGCCCTACCACGCCATCCGCTTCATCGAGATCCCGCGCGGATCGATCCACGCGGCCGGGTTGGACGCAGATCTGCCGGCAGCGCGAGTGGCCCTGCCGGCCGAGGCCGGCGCCGTCCCCGACGATGCGCGCGTCCTCATCACGCCGCCGCCGGGCACGGCCGCCGGGGACCCATCGGCCGAGGAGGAGGCCCTCGAGCACCTCGAGCCGGACGCGGAGCTGCTCCGGCGCATCCGCGAGGCGTGACCGGGCAGTCGGGCCAGCGCGGTGGAGCCGCGATGCCCCGCTGCTACACTCCGCGCCGATGACGAAGAACCTGGTGATCGTCGAATCGCCCGCCAAGGCGCGAACGATCGAACGCTACCTCGGCGACGGCTACAAGGTGCTGGCCTCGTATGGCCATGTGCGCGACCTGCCGGAGAACCCCGGCAAGGGCAAGCTGGGCGTGGATGTGGAGCACGACTTC
Source organism: Anaerolineae bacterium (assembly GCA_035464455.1). Classification (GTDB taxonomy): domain Bacteria; phylum Chloroflexota; class Limnocylindria; order Limnocylindrales; family CSP1-4; genus JAFMJV01. The sequence continues at coordinate 6,454 of DATHSE010000167.1, forward strand.
GCCCCCCAGTACGTCATCAACGAGGACCGTCGCAAGCAGCTTGACGCCATCACCCGGGCAGCTCGGACGTCGGACGTGGTGTACCTCGCCACGGACCTCGATCGCGAGGGCGAGGCCATCGCCTGGCACGTCGTCGAGGCCGTCGACATCCCCAGCGACAAGACCCGTCGCGTGACCTTCAGCGAGATCACCAAGAGTGCCATCACCGCCGCGTTCGCCAAGCCCCGCGGTATCGACATGGGGCTCGTGGATGCCCAGCAGACTCGTCGCATCATGGACCGCATCGTGGGCTACACCCTGAGCCCGCTCATCAGCCGCAAGGTGCGTAGCGGACTCTCCGCCGGCCGCGTGCAGTCGGTCGCTGTGCGGCTGGTGGTCGAGCGCGAACGCGAGATCGAAGCCTTCAGCGCTCGCGAGTACTGGACGCTCGAGGCGACGCTCGAGACACCCGCGGGGGAGCGCTTCCAGGCGGCGCTGGTCAAGGTCGATCGCACCCGCGTCGCCACCAGCGGCGAGATCGGCAAGAACGAGGTGCCCATCGCCGACGAGGCCACCGCCCAGGCCTACGTCGAGGCGCTGCGGGGCCAGACAGCCACCGTCACCTCGGTCAAGGTGCGTGCCAGCAAGCGCACCCCATCGCCGCCGTTCACCACCAGCACGATGCAGCAGGAAGCCAGCCGCAAGCTGGGCTACGGGCCCAAGCGCACGATGTCTGTGGCACAGCGGCTGTACGAGGGCATCGAGATCGACGGCGAACCGACCGGCCTTATCACCTACATGCGCACCGATTCGGTCAGCCTCGCCACGTCTGCCCAGCACGAAGCGGCCGAGGTCATCAGCCGGCGCTACGGCCGCGAGTATGCGGTCGAGGGCGGCCGCGGCTACAAGACCAGGTCCAAGGGCGCCCAGGAGGCCCACGAGGCCATCCGCCCCACCAGCTTCGAGCGCGACCCCGACTCGCTCCAGGGCCGCATCAAGGATGACGAGCTACGACTGTACCGGCTCATCTGGCAGCGCGCGCTGGCCTCCCAGATGGCGCAGAAGCAGATCGAGACCAAGACGGCCGAGCTGGAGGCCGGTCGCTTCGAGCTGCGTGCCAGTGCCACCCGCACGCTCTTCGACGGCTTCACGCGGGTGTACACCGAGGGGCGCGACGACGGCGAGGAAGAAGACGCCGAGACGCGTCTGCCGGCGCTTGCCGAGGGCGATCCTACGCAGGTCGCGGATGCCCAGGGCGAGCAGCACTTCACCGAGCCACCGCCGCGATACACCGAGGCCACGCTCATCAAGGCGCTCGAGGAGAACGGCATCGGCCGGCCGTCCACCTACGCCGCCACCATTTCCACCATCCAGGACCGCGGCTACGTCAAGGTCGTGGAGCGGCGCCTGCGGCCGGAGGCCGTGGCGCGCGTGGTGACCGACGTGCTGGTCGAGCACTTCGGCGACTACGTGGACTACGACTTCACCGCGCGCATGGAGGCGGAGCTCGACGAGGTTGCCGCCGGCACGCGCGGCTGGGTGCCGCTGTTGCACGAGTTCTACGATCCCCTCGCGGCGCTGGTGGACGAGAAGCGCAAGTCGCTCACGCGCCGCGAGCTGACCACCGAGGCCACCGACGAGCTCTGCTCGGAGGGCCATCCCATGCTCATCCGCCTCGGACGTAACGGCCGCTTCCTGGCCTGCTCGATGTACCCCGAACACAAGGAGACGCGCGACATCCCCGGCGAGGAGCCGGA
>DATHSE010000168.1:0-6224 GCA_035464455.1 Anaerolineae bacterium
ACGTACGAGACGACGCTGAAGCGGAAGCCCGGGAAGACCTCCTGCGTGAGCGTTGCCCCGCCGAGGATCTCGCGCCGTTCGAGCACCAGCGTGCGCAATCCCCCCTTGGCGAGGTAGGCACCGCTGATCAGGCCGTTGTGGCCACCGCCGATGATGACCGCGTCGTAGCGTTGTGGCACGTTCTCCTCGCATGGCGCGCCCCTGGCTGCCTGGCGGCAGGTCCCCCACGCACCTTTGGCGATCGCCGGCATCGCCGGACTCCAGCTCCATGCTACCCGGGCCCGCCGGTGGCGGTTCGGCCGCATCGACGCAGTCGCTGCACCCTAGTATCTGTCCATGGCCGTCGGTTCCGCCTTTGACGAGCGAGCCCTCGAGCTGAACGTGCGTCGCCAGTGGCGATCATGGTCGGGCGTGTTCAGCTCGAGTGCCTATGCGCCGCATATCGACATCGAGTACAACGCCATCCGCAACGCTGCGGCGCTCATCGACATCTCGCCCCTGTTCAAGTACCGCGTCAGCGGACCCGACGCCGACCGGCTCGTCGACCGGGTCATCACGCGCGATGGCGCGAGGGTCGCACCGGGCCGCGCCATCTACACGCCCTGGTGCGACAGCGAGGGCAAGGTCATCGATGACGGGACCCTCATGCGGCTCGACGATGGGTCCTGGCGCTGGACGGCCGCCGAAGGCCAGCTGCGCTGGCTGCGGCTCAACGCCCGCGGCCTGGACGTAAGCATCGAGGACGAGACCGACGGGCTCGCGGCGCTGGCGCTGCAGGGGCCGCTCTCACGAGACGTGCTGGAGGCCGCCTGCCAGACGTCGTTGGCCGCGCTGCCCTACTTCGGTCGTCGTGAGCTGACCATCGGCGGCACCAGCGTCGACGTCAGTCGCACCGGCTACACGGGCGACCTCGGCTACGAGCTGTGGATCCCCGCCGTGGATGCACTCGCGGTCTGGGATGCGTTGGTCGAAGCCGGTGGCGCGTATGCCATGCGGCCGGCCGGCATCCTCGCGCTGGACGTGGTGCGCATCGAGGCCGGGCTCATCATGGCCGGCGTCGACTACACCTCGGTCCACCACGCGTCGAGCCGTAACCAGGCGTACTCGCCCTACGAGCTGGGCCTGGGCCGGCTGGTGCAGCTGGACAAGGAGGTGCCCTTCGTCGGACGCGCCGCCCTGCAGCGCGAGCTGGCGTCCGGCGGCCCGCCGCGACGGCTGGTCGGGCTGGACCTCGACTGGGCCGACCTCGAGCGCCTGTACGGCTCGCATGGCCTGTCACCCGCGCTAGCGGCAGAGGCCTGGCGTGACGAGATCCCCGTCTTCGACCTCGGCCGGCAGGTCGGCCGTGCGACGAGCGGCACCTGGAGCCCCGTGCTCAAGAAGAACCTGGCCATCGGCACCACCGCGGCGGGCTCGGCCGAGGTGGGCATGGAGCTCGAGCTGGAATGGTCTGTCGAGGGCGAGCGTGGCCGCATCGGTGCGACAGTGGCGCAGCTGCCCTTCTTCGATCCGCCCCGCAAACGCGCCTGACGCCAGCGTCTACGACGACGCGAACGAAGGCACGAAGCGTGGGTCGACCCGGTAGACGTCGCGGATGCGCTCGGCTGAGAGGACCTCGCCGGGAGCACCATCGGCCACCAGCCGGCCCTCGTCGAGCAGCACCAGGCGACCGAAGAAGTGCGCCGCCAGCGGCAGGTCGTGGAGCACCGCCAGCACGGTCAGCCCGGCGTCGGTCAGACGCGTGAGCAGCGTCAGCACGTCCACCTGGTGGCGCAGATCGAGGTGCACGGTGGGCTCGTCGAGGACGATGAGGCGACCACCCTGGGCGACGGCCATGGCCACCAGCACCAGCTGCCGCTCGCCCATCGAGAGCTGCTGCACGTCGCGGTCCCGCAGTCGATCGATGCCCACGCGCGCGATGGCCGCGTCCACCGCCCGACGATCCTCCTCGCTGGTTCCGGTGAAGGGGTTCTCGTGTGGCAGCCGCCCCAGGCGCACCACCTCCTCGACGCGCATCGAGAAGGGCAGGTCGACCTGGCCCGGCACCACCGAGATGGTGCGCGCGATGGCACCACGCTCGATCTCCACCAGCGGCTGACCGTCCAGGCGTATGACACCGCTGGTCGGCTGCGCCAGGCCGGTGAGGCAGCGCAGCAGGCTGGACTTGCCCGCGCCGTTGGGCCCCACCAGGCAGAGCCGCTCCCCGGCCTCGATGTGCAGGTCGATGTCGGACAGGACTTCGCTGCGCCCGTAGCGCAGGCCGAGCCCCTCGATGTCGATGCGCAAGCCACGCTCGCTCACAGCTGGTACCCCGCGCGGTAGCGGCGCAGCAGCAGCACGAAGACGGGGGCACCGATGACGGCCGTGATGATGCCGACCGGCAGCTCCCCGGTGACGCGGGCACCGAGGTCGGCCCAGATGAGGAAGGAGGCCCCGAAGAGCGCCGACAGCGGCAGCACCAGGCGAGCGTTGGGGCCCACCAGCAGGCGGATGACATGCGGCACCACCAGGCCCACGAAGCCGATCAGGCCTGCCATCGCCACGGCCGCGGCAGTCACCAACGAGGCCAGGGCCAGCAGGATGGCGCGCTCCCGGCGCACGTCAACACCGAGGTGGAGGGCAGTGTCATCACCCAGCAGCAGGCCGTTGATGGAGCGGGCCCGCAGCATGATGAGCAGGCTGCCGATGGCCACCACGGGCAGGCCGACGGCGAGACTCTGCCAGTCGGCCCCTGAGAGGCTGCCGAGCAGGTAGAAGAAGATCTGGCGCAGCTGCGAGCCCGACAGGTACATGGCCAGCGACAGGCCGGCTGCCAGCATGGAGCCCACCGCATAGCCGGTGAGCAGGATCGAGGTCATCGTCGCCCGACCGCCGCCGCCGGCGACGCGGTAGACGATGGCGATGGCCGTCAGCGCTCCGACGAAGGCGAGGATGTTGACCAACCCCAGGCCGAGCCACACGATCTGTAGGGGGATGAGCACGCCGATGGCCGCGCCGAGCGCGGCGCCACTGGCGGTCCCCAGCACGTAGGGGTCGGCCAACGGGTTGCGCAGCAAACCCTGGAAGGTCACACCCGCGACCGAGAGGCCGAGGCCCACGACCAGCGCGGTGAGCACCCTGGGCAGGCGCAGCTCCATCACGATCGTCTCGTGCGCCCGCGACCAGGTCTCGGCGACCGGCCAGCCCAGCAGCTCGCGGCCGACGATGGCGACCGTATCTGCGGGCGAGATGAAGACGCTGCCGAGACCGATGCCGGCCACGACGGCCGCCGCCAGCGCCAGCAGGCCGATGAGGCCCAGCACGACCGGACGCCGTCGCAGCGCCTCGAACGTGCCCTGCCGGACCGCCGCGCGCTCGCGCGCCAGGTCCGTCGTGGTCATGCCCCGGCGCCCTCACAGAGCGGCGCGTCCGGAGGGAATGCGGGCAGCTCGAGGTCGGGGTGGATGGCACGGGCCAGCGACGCCAGCCCTTGCGTCAGGCGGGGACCCGGTCGCGTGACGGGCACATCGTCCACGGCGCGCACATCGCCGGTGACCACGGCCGTCATCTCCTCCCAGCCGGGACGCGCGGCGACGTCGGCGGGGCAGATGCCGTAGTTGGCGTCGCCCAGGATGATGACCTCCGGGTCGGCCACGATGAGCTCCTCGAGCGGGATGGCCCAGGCCGCCGCGTCGGCCGTGGTGATAGGGTCACCGCCAGCCAGGGTCACCATGTCGGCCACGACCGATCCAGGAGCGGGCGCGAAGATCTCGGGCTCCGAGCCCCCCGGGTAGAACACTCGTGGTCGTGCGTCGATCGCGGCGACGGCCTCGCCGATGGCGTCGAACTCCGTCGCCATCTTGGCCGTCAGCGCGGCCGCCTCCTCGCGTGCTCCGATGGCGCTGCCGATGAGCTCGATGTCGGCCATCACCGCGGGCACATCCGGGGCGTAGATGACCACGACCGGATAGCCCAGCTCGCGCATGCGCTCGATGTCATCGGGTGGGGTGAAGAAGTTGCCGGCAGCGAGCACGAGGTCGGGCTCGAGCGCCACCACCTGCTCCATGTTCACGCCCGTGAAGCTGGCGACGGGGGTGAGCTCGGCCGCCTCGGCCGGGTAGTCGTCCCAATCGGTGCGTCCCACCAGGCGGTCACCGGCTCCGAGCGCGAAGGCGATCTCGGTGTTGGCCGGCGAGAGGCTGATGATGCGCTGCGGCTCCGCGTCGATGGTGACCTCCGTGCCCTCGTCGTCGGTGACGGCCAGGGGGAACAGGGCATCGCTCGCAGAGACGCCGGTCGCCCAGGGAAGGGGGGCCAGCATGATGGCCGCGGCTGCCACCGAGGCGGCGAGGACAAGAAGAGATCCCCGGCTGCGTGATCTGCCGGGGACTGGGTCGGAGGTCCGTGTCTGCACGTGCTTCCCCTTTCTCTCGAAGGGCTGGGGCACGACCGGGCTCGCGGCGACCGGACTTGCAGCGTGCTGGCTGCTCACCGTAGCGGGACTGTGCCGGACTCTCACCGGCTTCGCGCGAACGAGGTCTTGCTGTTGAATTGTCCCCGGCAGTCTACTCCTCGACGCCGCCCACGGGAGGGCCATAAGCCCCAGGTAAGTGGGGCGCTCGATACTGTGCCGACCGCCTCCACCGCCGGTATGGACCGCCGGAGGAAGGGCCTCCCATGAAGGGAATCAGGCATGTACCCGTCGCTCGCATCGCATCGGTGTCGATGGCAGGAGGGTTGCTGCTGGCGCTCCTGCCCATGGTCACCGCCGCCACTACAGAACCGTTCCCCGAACTGCCACGCTGCGCTGACCTGGGCGCCGTGCCAGATACCGATGGTCGGGTCGTCTCGCCCTGGAGTGTCGAGCTGGATGAGGATGGTGTGGTGTCCGAGCACCGGCTCGTCCTGCGGCGCGGCGGAGCGGACGTCATCGTGCGCACCGGCCGGCGAGGGTTCGCGCTGCAGGCAGGCGCGCAGCGGATGCTCATCGGCGAGCGTTTCGAGGATGGCACCGACCTGGTCATGATCGACATCGGCCGCGCCTGCCGCCTGTGGGCACGCCGCCTCGACCGCCTGGCCTATCCGCTGGACGCTGCCGACGGCCAGCGCTCGCTGCGCCTCTCTCTGCACCGGACGGACACGCGGGGTTACGAAGGCGACCTGTCCCTGGCGATCGAGAGCGGCGCCTCCAGTGGCGTCATCGATGGCGTCTGCATCAGCGAATGCGAACCCAACGACGGTGACCTCTCCGCGGCGGCGTACGAGCCGGCCGGCCCGCCCCAGCCTGTCCCCAGCTTCCCTGCCGGTGGCTGGCCGCAGGACGCCAGGCTGAGCTACCGCTGGGGGCCCGGCGCCACCCTGCCCGGCTGGGTGACGGATGCGTTGGCTGCAGCAGCAGGCGACGCCTTCCGGACGGCGGTCTCGCGCGCCCCACGCTTCATCTACCGTTCGGACGCGGACGACAAGGTCAGCTACACCGGCTCCTTCCCCAGCTACTGCAGCCGCAGTGGCATCGCCTGCGCGGCCCGCAGCATGCCCTCGTTCTGGGGCGTCTGGCTGCGGCCGCACGGGACCGATTTCGCCTGGGGCACCCTGCGCTGGTGCCAGAAGGACAGCACCGACGGCTGCTTCGACCTGCGGCGCGTGATGCTGCACGAGCTCGGTCACATCGCCGGCCTGCACCACCCTTCGAGTGCCGGCTTCACCCTGGGCGCGCACGAGACGGTGATGCACGCCATCAGTCCTGCCAAGCCCAAGCCCGGCAGTGCCCGCCACGCCTTCGGCCGCTGCGACGTGGCCACGCTCCAGGAGCTGTATGACACGCCAGACAACAAGACGGCCATCTCCACCTGCAACGACGTCGCCACGCAGCTGTCCCTCACCGCCGCCAGGAGCGCCGTCAACCCCGGCGAGATGGCGAAGCTCATCGCCGAGCTCCGCATCGATGACAGGAGCGCGTACGGGAGACTGGCCGGCGAGCCGCTCAACGGTCGCTCCGTGCGGCTCAAGTATCGCCGCGCTGGCAGCGATGACGCATGGACCACGACCTGGATCAAGTCGCTGTACTCGTCAGGCCGCTATGAGCTCTCCATCGCACCTCGGACCATCTACGAGTTAAAGGCAACCTTCGCCGCGCCGGAGGACGAAGGCCTGCGCTTCAGCCGGTCGGAGGTAGTGAAGGTCAAGGTGAGGAGTTGAGCATGCGTCGAGCTTCCCTGACTGCGTTCCTGCTGGGCCTGCTCTTG
>DATHSE010000169.1:0-2949 GCA_035464455.1 Anaerolineae bacterium
TTCGTCGACCCGGTCGATCTCGAGGCCGTCGAGCGTGCGCTCGCCGCGGCTCCCACGTGCCTGTTCTATGCCGAGACCATCTCCAACCCCACCATCGTCGTGGCCGACCTCGCGCGCCTGGCCGACCTCGCGCACCGACACGGCGCGCTGGTGCTGGTGGACAACACCTTCGCCTCGCCCTACCTCTGCCGTCCGCTGGAGCTTGGTGTCGACATCGTGCTCGAATCGGCCACCAAGTGGCTGGGTGGCCATTCCGACGTCCTCGCCGGAGTGGTGGCGGGCAGCGCAGAGCGGATGCGCGCCGTGCGTGACGTGGCCATCGATACCGGCGGCATCGCAGCGCCGTTCTCCGCCTTCCTGGTGCTGCGCGGGATGCAGACGCTGCACGTTCGCATGGACCGTCACAGCCAGACGGCGCTGGCACTGGCGTCCCATCTCGAGAGCGCCGCCGGCGTGCACCGCGTCGCCTACCCCGGCCTCGCCAGCCATCCACAGGCGGACATCGCCGCGCGCGAGCTACGATCCGGGGGCGGCATGCTGGCGCTCGAGCTGGCTTCGCGGGAGGCCGCGGCAGCCTTCATCGACGGACTGTCGATCCCGCCGGTGACGGCCACGCTCGGCAGCGTCACCAGCTACGCCGTCCATCCGCCCACTGCCACGCACCGACAGCTCGACGAGGCGCAGCTGCAGGCCGCCGGCATCCCGTCCGGTCTGGTCCGCATCTCCGCCGGCCTGGAGGATGTCGCCGACCTGCTCGCCGACGTGGACGCTGCGCTCGCGGCCGCCACGAGGGTCGGCCAGGACCGCTGACGCCGATGCTGCTGGCTCGCATGGGGGCAGCCGCCTGGCGTCTGCTTACCGATGTCCGCTTCGCGGTCGTGCTCATCACCCTGCTGGCGATGGCGGGGCTGGTGGGCATGCTCGTGCGCCAGTTCCCCGTCACCGCCGCCGACGACCCGGCACGCTACGCGGTGGAGCTGGCTGCCGTGCGCAACGCCTGGAGCGGGCTGCCGGCAGGGTCGCTGCTCGTGGACGTGTTCGACACGCTCGGCTTCTTCAGCGTCTTCTCCACGCCCTGGTTCCTGCTGCTGATGACGGTGCTGGTGCTCAGCATCATCGCCTGCACGCTCGATCGCACGCCGCGGCTGTGGCGTGTCGCCAGCGGTGCCCGTGCCGAGCAGCCGGCGGCCTTCTTCGATGCTCGGCGCGAGCACCGCATCGTCATCGAGGGAGCCGGCGACGACGTTGTCGAGCAGGTGCGCGGCGCGTTCCGCCGCCGCCACTTCCGACGCCAGCGACTCGTCGAGGCGGACGCTGCCACCTTCGTCTACGGGGACCGCAACCAGTACCAGAAGCTGGCGACCCTGCTCACCCACGCAGGCCTGGTGCTCTTCCTCGCCGGCGGTGCGCTCACCGTGGCCGCCGGCTTCGAGACCGTGGTCTTCGTGGGCGAGGGCGGCACTGCGCCGGTGCAGGCGGTGGGCACACCGGGCAATCTGCTGGTCAAGAACAACGCCTTCTCGGCGCCACGTCGCGAGGACGGCTCGTTCGTCGACTTCAGCACTGACCTGTCGGTCTACCGCGACGGCCGTGAGGTCATACGCAAGACCATCCGCGTCAACGACCCGCTGGTGTTCGAAGGCTTCGTCTTTCACCAGAACACCTTCGGTCCCGCGGCCGACCTCAGCATCAAGGATGGCGAGGGCGACCTCGTCTGGGACGGGCCACTGCTGCTCGACGACGAGCTGCTGGGCCAGCCGCAGGGGTTCATGACCATCCCCGGGGCCGATGCCGGGCTCGTGGCCGTGCTGAGCCAGGGCCGTGACGGTTCCCCGCAACTGGTGATGCCGGGCGTGGGGCCGGCCGACGCCGAGAGCGGCGTCAACGAGACGCTCTTCCTCGTCACCGTACCGCCCGGCGTCACGACCGATGCGGAGGTCACCGCCGGCCACGCCATCACCTGGCAGGGCGTGGGCAGCTGGACCGGCATGGTCATCAAGCAGGACCCCGGTCAGCCCGTCGTGTGGCTGGCTTTCGGGCTGCTCATCGCGGGCCTCGTGCTCACCTTCTACTTCCCCCGTCGCCGTGCCTGGGCGCGCATCAGCGAGGGCCGCGTGGAGCTGGCCTTCCTGGCCGATCGCTACGTGGATGCCGATGGCGAGTTCAGCCAGCTGGCCGACGCGGTACGACTAGCCAGCGGTGGGAGAATGGCGAGGAAAACGGACAACTAGCACACCTTCATCGGCTCACTCTTGTATGGGGCGCACACTGGCGGCGCCGCGGCGGGTGGCCGGAAAGCTTGGCTAGATGGACACTCAGCTCGTGGTCCGTGCGCAGGGGGGCGATCGCGAGGCCTTCTCGGTGCTCGCGATGAATGCCTATGGTCGCCTGCACCGCGTGGCCCAGAACATCCTGGGTGACCTCGACCGTGCCGAGGATGCGGCCCAGCAGGCTGTCGTCGACATCTGGCGCAAGCTGCCACAGCTGCGCGAGGCCGGGCGCTTCGATGCCTGGTCGTATCGCATCGTGGTGAACGCCTGCTACGCCGAGGCGCGCAAGTCCAGGCACTGGCTGCCCGCGCTCGAGAGCGACCACGACGAGGACCCCGCCGCAGCCGGCGAGATCACCGGTGTCCTCTATCGCGACCAGCTGGAGCGTGGCTTCCGCCGCCTGCCCCTGGACCAGCGCGCGGTCGTCGTGCTGCATCACTACCAGGGCCTGCCCTTGCATGAGGTAGCCGATGTGCTCGGCATCCCCGTGGGAACCGCCCACTCGCGGCTGCACCGGGCGATGGGGACGCTCCGCGCCGCCCTGGAGGCCGATGCTCGCGTCCCGTCCGCGACGACGGAGAAGGTGCCGTGAACACCAACAGTGAGCTCGAACGCATCGTCGGCGGCTGGCTGGAAGGCCGCGTCACGGAGCCACCGCACGGCAGCCTGCAGGCGGCGC
>DATHSE010000170.1:0-15992 GCA_035464455.1 Anaerolineae bacterium
CTGCGCGTCGTGCTCATCGTCCTAGGGAGCACCGCGCGCGGGCTCGACGCACGTTCCGGGTAGTCGGAGTGCATTGAAGGTCACCATGCCGGGCACGTATGCTGTACCCGCTCAGAGACAGCCGGCGTGCATGCCAAGCGAGAACCGCCTAGCGAGTGAAGGAGGTGCACGCGACCCAGACAGCGCAGCACAAGTTGGAACCAACCCATGAGCGAGCGGCGGGTAGCCGCCGAGGGAGGAGTGTTTCCAGAGATGCGAATCAAGAAGGGCCTCGCAGGCCTCGTATCCATCGGACTGCTCGCGGGGGCCGCGATGGCACCCGCCGTGGTGACCGGGCAGGACGGTATCCGCCTCGTGATCGTGAGCCATGGTCAGGCGTCTGACCCCTTCTGGTCGGTGGTCCAGAACGGGGCGGTCGACGCCGCCGAGACGATGGGCGTCACCGTCGACTACACCGCCCCCGACACGTTCGACATGGTCCGCATGGGCCAGCTCATCAACACCGCAGTGGCCTCTGAGCCGGACGGCATCATCGTGTCGATCCCGGATGCGAGCGCGCTGGCCGAGCCGATCATGGCTGCGGTCGAGGCCGGCATCCCGGTCATCTCGATGAACTCGGGCTCGGATGTCTACAAGGACCTCGGTGTGCTGGTGCACGTGGGCCAGACCGAGTACGAAGCGGGCTTCGGTGGCGGCGAGCGGATGGTGGCTGAAGGCGTCACCACCGGTCTCTGCGTCAACCAGGAGATCGGCAACGTCGGGCTTGATCTGCGCTGCCAGGGGTTCGCCGATGCCCTGACCGAGGGCGGCGCGACCGCACTCGACGTGCTCGGGGTCGAGCTGGCCGATCCGGCCGGCGCGCAGGCATCCATCGAGGCTGCCCTGGGCGCCAATCCCGACATCGACGGTGTCATGACGCTGGGCCCCACCGGTGCCACCCCTGCGCTGAAGGCCTTCACCGAGCTCGGCATCCTTGGCGATGTCAAGCTCGCCACCTTCGACCTCTCGCCGGAGGTCCTCGAGGCCATCGACGCGGGCGACATGCTCTTCGCCATCGACCAGCAACAGTACCTGCAGGGCTACCTGCCGGTGGTGATGCTGACCCTTTACAACCAGTACGGCGGCCTGCTGCCCGGCGGTGGCGGGGTCGTCTTGACCGGACCCGGCTTCGTGACCCAGGCGAACGCAGCCGCGGTCATCGAGCTTTCTGCGGCCGGCATCCGCTAGGCGACCGACCGCGATGGGGAGGGGCTGACACCAACAGCCCCTCTCCTCACCTGACCGCCATGACGAGGGAGGAGTGCGCGTGACGGCAGAACCCACGGCCAAGGCCGACGCCGGCGGCGGACCGCCCGACTCGGATGAGCGCGTCAGACGACAGAACTGGCTCCAGCAAGCCCTGACCAGGCCTTCCTCGGGCGCCATGCTCGCGGCGCTCGTCGCCTTCCTCGTGTTCTCGTGGCCGCTATGGGAGTGCGTGGCCGATGCGTCGGCCTGTTATGGCAGAGGCTTCCTCTCGCCGCGCGGTATCGCCAACTGGCTCGACGTCGCCGCGCAGGTCGGCATCCTCGGCGCGGCGGTGACGCTGCTGATGATCGCCGGCGAGTTCGACCTCTCGGTGGGCTCGATGATCGGAGCGGCCGGTATGGTCATCGCCATCGGCATGGATGTGTACGGACTGTCGCCATTCCTGGCCGTGGCGGCGGCCTTCGCCTTCGCCCTGGCAGTCGGCTTCTTCAACGGCTGGCTCGTGACCAAGACCGGCCTGCCCTCGTTCATCGTGACGCTGGGCATGCTATTCCTCTTACGAGGCGTCACCATCGGCCTCACCCGCCTGATCACCAATCGCACTCAGGTCGGCGGCCTGAGCGAGTACACCGCCGACGATCCCTTCAGCTTGCTCTTCACCGGCGAGGTCACCATACCGGTGCTCGAGATCGAGATCGAGGCCTCGGTCATCTGGTGGATCGTGCTGACCGGGGTGGCTGCCTGGATCCTGTTCCGCACGACCTTCGGCAACTGGATCCTCGGTACCGGCGGCAACATGACCGCGGCCCGCAATGTCGGCGTGCCGGTGCGGCGAGTGAAGATCTCCCTGTTCATGGGCACAGCCGGCGCCGCGGCCCTGCTGGCTACGATCCAGGTCCTCGAGTTCAGCTCGGCCGACACCGCCCGAGGCACTCTCAAGGAGCTGGAGGCCATCGCCGCAGCGGTCATCGGCGGCAACCTCCTGACCGGCGGCTACGGCTCACCCATCGGCACGTTCTTCGGGGCCTTGACGCTGGGCATGACGCAGGTCGGCATCCCCATGGCCGGGCTGCCGGGTGACTGGTTCCGCGCCGTCCTCGGGATCGTGCTGCTGGTCGCCGTCCTTGGCTCGAACTGGATCCGCATGCGAGGCACGGGAGTGCGCACATGACGAATGCCGACACCGCCACCCCGCTCATCGAGGCGCGGGACCTGACCAAGTACTTCGGCAACGTCATCGCCATCCAGGGCGTCTCGCTGACGGTGCGGCCGGGTGAGGTGGTGTGCCTGCTGGGCGACAACGGCGCCGGCAAGTCCACGCTCATCAAGACGCTCTCCGGCGTGCATCCGCCCGACGAGGGCGAGATCCTCGTCGAGGGAAAGCCGGTCCGGTTCAGCTCGCCCCGTGATGCGCTGCGCTACGGCATCGCGACCGTGTACCAAGACCTCGCCATGTGCTCGCTGATGAGCGTGTCGCGCAACTTCTTCCTGGGCAACGAGCCGACGAGGGGCTGGGGCCCGTTCAAGCGCCTCGACACCGAGGCCGCCGACCGCATCAGCCGCGAGGAGCTGCGCAACATGGGCATCGACCTGCGGGATACCACGCAGGCCGTCGGCACGCTATCGGGTGGCGAGCGCCAGTCGGTGGCCATCGCCCGTGCGGTCCACTTCGGTGCCAAGGTCGTCATCCTCGACGAGCCCACCTCTGCGCTGGGCGTCAAGGAGGCCGCCATCGTGTTGCGCTACGTCGTGGCCGCGCAGGCCCGTGGGCTCGGCATCATCCTCATCACCCACAACGTGAACCATGCCTACCCCGTGGGCGAGCGCTTCGCCATCCTCGACCGCGGCCGGATGATCGGTACGTTCGGCAAGGGCGAGCTGCCCAAGGAGGAGCTGCTCAAGCTCATGGGCGGTGGCGCCGAGCTGGACAAGCTCAGCCACGAACTCGAAGAATACGCGGCCGAGGTAGAGCAGCAGGTGGCGGGCGTCGGGGGCGACTGAGAGCCCGCGGCCTAGACGTGCCCGGCACGACCGGCGCGGCGAGATCCGCGAGATCCGGGACGTCGCGGCGCCAGCCGGCGTCTCGACCGCGACCGTCAGCCGCTCGCTCCGGAGCACGGCCACCATCGGTGTCATCGTCACCGACCGGAAAGCCCGCACGGCCCTGCCCGAGAGACCCGCGCGAGGCGTGCCGCGGGACCGTATGCTCTATGGCCTGAGAGATGCCCGGCGCGCATGCGAAGCGAGAACCGCCCAGCGCTGCCGCCAGCGATGGACGATGGGAGGTGCGTCGCGTGAGGATCGCGATATTCGGCGCAGGGCGGATCGGACCGCTGCATGCGCGGACCCTGCTGGAGCACGAGGCGGTCCAGCGTCTCACCATCACCGATGTCGTAGCTGAGCGCGCGGAACGGGCGGCCCAGGAGCTCGGCATCGACGCGGTGAGCTCCATGGACGAGGCGCTCGACGGGGCCGACGCGGCGGTGATCACGGTCTCGACCGAGGGACATCCGGCCCTGATCAGGGCGGCGCTCGCTCGCGGCCTGCCTACCTTCTGCGAAAAGCCGCTGGCGGCCAGCCTGGCCGAGTCGGTCGCGCTGATGGCCGAGGTGGAGGCGAGCGGCGTACCTTTCCAGCTCGGCTTCCAGCGTCGGTTCGACCCAGCCTACGTCGAGGCACGGCGCCTGATCGCCAGCGGTGAGCTCGGCTCGCTCTACATGCTCTCGCTGCGGAGCCACGATCCGGAGCCTGCATCGGAGGAGTTCATCGCCTCCTCCGGCGGCATGTTCAGCGACCTCTCCATCCACGACCTGGACGTCCTGCGCTACCTCACCGGCAGCGAGGTCGAGGAGGTCTTCTGCCTGGGCTCGGCTCGCGGGTTCCCGCTCTACGAGAAGTACGACGACTACGCCATGGCCGTGGCGACCATGAAGCTCGTCGACGGCACCCCCGTCGTCCTCAGCTGGGCGCGGCATGATCCACTCGGCCACGATGTGCGTACCGAGATCTTCGGCTCACGAGACAGTGTCAGCGTGGGGGTCGGACCGCGCATGCCGCTACGCTCCCTCGAGCCCGGCGTGCCGCCGCCGGCCGGACCACCGTGGCACATCTTCCTGGACCGCTGGGACGATGCCTACCACGACGAGATGATCGCGTTCATCGACGTGGCTCGCGGCAAGCGGGTCAGCCCCTGCTCGGCCCGCGACGGAGTCGAGGCGCTGCGCATCGCGGAGGCCCTGACCATCGCGGCGGCCGAGCACCGCCTGGTGGCGCTCGCGGAGATCACAGCCTGATGTCGGCGATGTCCGACGGCCGGCCCGGAGCCGCCGGCCCTGACCAGGTCACCGGACAGCAGGTACCCGTCATCGAGGGCCGTCGCATCTCCAAGCACTTCGGCCATGTCGTGGCCCTCAAGGATGTCGACTTCAGGCTTTGGCCCAACGAGGTGCTCGGCGTCGTGGGCGACAACGGCGCGGGCAAATCGACGCTCATGAAGATCCTCTCCGGCGTCCACCCCGCGAGCAGCGGCGAGATGCTGGTGGACGGATCTCCCGTGCGCTACTCGAACCCTGGAGAGGCTCGGCGCCTGGGCATCGAGATGGTCTACCAGGACCTGGCCCTGGCGGGCAACATGCGCATCGATGAGAACATCTTCCTGGGCCGGGAGCAGACCCGTGGGCTGGGCCCGTTCAGGCTCGTGGACCACAAGGCCAACAAGCTCAAGGCGATGGAGCACCTCGACAACCTCCGGATCCACGTGAAGAGCGTCAGCCAACGGGTCGAGGACCTCTCTGGCGGCCAGCGGCAGGCGGTGGCGGTGGCACGAGCCACTGCCTTCCATGCCAAGGTCGTGATCATGGACGAGCCGACCGCGGCACTGGCCGTGAAGGAGGTCGCCAAGGTCCTGGACATGATCAAGGACCTGCGCGAAAAGGGCATCAGCGTGGTCCTCATCAGCCACCGGCTGGATGACATCTTCTACGTCTGCGACCGGGTCATGGCGCTCTACCACGGCCGCAACTTCGAGGAGGCCCCGTTGGCTGACATCGAACGCAACGACGTCATCGGCTGGATCATGGGCAACCGCACCGGTGCCGGCATCCCCGCCGGCCTGGACCGGAACTGAGCGGGGTCTCCGATGGCAGAGATGACGAACCCGCAGACCGCCGCAGAGCTTGACGAGCTGCAGGACGCGCCAAAGCGCCTCGTGACCATCATGGCCGTCATCGACCGCTGGGGCGTGCTGTTCCTCGTCCTGCTGATGGGCGTCCTCTCGTACCTGTCCCAGCCCGACTTCTTCCTCAGCGAGCGCAACCTCGGCAACATCTTCCGGCAGAACAGCTTCTATGCGCTGCTCGCGCTGGGCCAGTTCATCGTCATCGTCACCGCCGGCATCGACCTCTCGGTCGGCTCGGTGATGGCCCTCGCGGCGATGACGGCCGCGGTGCTAGCCGATAGCGGCCAAGCCTGGCCGGTGGTCTTCATCGCCCCGTTCCTCGTCGGCCTCGCGGTCGGCACCATCAACGGGCTGGGCCTGACCAAGCTGCACATGCCCCACCCGTTCATCATGACGCTGGGCATGCTCTTCATCGCCCGGGGTGCGACCAACCTGATATCCGGCGGTGTGCCCATCAGCGGCCTGCCCGACCAGGTGCGGTTCCTGGGCGCGGACGACATCCCCGGCACGCCCATCCCCATGAGCCTGCTGGTCATCGTCGTTACCTACGCTGCGGTCTGGCTCTTCCTGCAGCACGGCCGTAGCGGACGGCATATCTATGCCATCGGAGGGAACCCGCAGGCGGCCCGCGTCAGCGGCGTGCGCGTGGACGCCACCCTGGTGCTGGCGTATGCGCTGTGCGGCCTGATGGCAGGCTTCGCCGGACTGCTCCTCGCCGGGCGCACCAACTCCGGCTTCCCTGCTGCCGGTACGGGCGACGAGCTGTACGCCATCGCCGCGGTCATCATCGGCGGCGCCAGCTTCTTCGGCGGCCGCGGCACCGTCCTCGGGGTCTTCGCGGGCGTGCTCGTCATCGGCATGCTGCGCAACCTGCTCAACCTCAACCAGGTGCCCTCGTTCTGGCAGCAGGTGGCGATCGGCGTCGTCATCATCACGGTCGTCGCCTTCGACGTGTTCCGGCGTCGCATCGCCGCGTCGGCATGAGCCGTGGCCGTGCCCTGACCGAGATCGATGAGCGCAGGTCGGGACGCGAAAGGGGGTGGCGTCGGGACCGAGGGTGAGCCATCATTGGGGGGTCCGGCTGGGCGCCCGGATCGATATCGACGCCCACAGCCAGGCAGCGCACAGGAGGAGACATGAGGACAACCCGGTTGATCACGCTCGCCGCAGCGAGCGCCTTGGCCATCGCCGCCATCGGGCCGGTCGCGGCCCAGGACGAGGAGATGGTGGAGGTCGGCGCCGCCGCGGACGCCAAGCTCTTCGTCAACATGAAGGGCCCCGGCGCGGGCAACCCGTTCTGGGCCGCCGTCGAGCAGGGTGCGGTCGAAGCCGGTGAGGCGTATGCGGTGGACGTCACCGTGCTGGCGCCGCCGACCGAGTCCGACGTTACCGCCCAGATCGCGCAGATCGAGGATGCGGTCGTACAGGGTGCCGGTGGCATCGCCGTTGCCCCCACCGACCCTGAGGCGCTGGCCCCGGCCATCGACTCGGCGCTCGAAGCTGGCGTCGAGGTCGTGTTCGTCGATTCGAACGGCAGCAACGAGGGTGTCACGTTCATCGGCACCAATAACGAGGTAGGGGCGGCACTCGCCGGCCAGTACCTCTGTGACAACGTCCCCGAGGGCGGCAAGGTCGCCATC
Organism: Anaerolineae bacterium; assembly: GCA_035464455.1. Taxonomy (GTDB): domain Bacteria; phylum Chloroflexota; class Limnocylindria; order Limnocylindrales; family CSP1-4; genus JAFMJV01. The sequence continues at coordinate 7,066 of DATHSE010000170.1, forward strand.
CTGCAGGGCATCATCAGCACCTCCACGGGCATCCTGCGCGCCGACGGCGCCCGTGCTGCCGTGACCGAGTGCGGCCTCGACCTGGTCGCCGAGCTCCCGGCCGACTGGGATACCCCCAGGGCCCAGGCCGTGACCGAAGACATCCTGACCCAGCATCCGGACATCGCGGGCATTTTCGCCAGCAACGACAACATGGCTCTCGGTGCTCTTGAGGCGCTGCGCCTCCAGGGTCTCCTGGACCAGGTCGTGCTGGTCGGCTTCGACGCCAACCCCAACGCGGCGGAAGCGATCCTCGCGGGCGAGATGGAAGCCACCATCGCGCAGAACCCCTACAACATGGGCTGGCTCAGCGTCGAAAGCCTGATCCGCCTCATCAACGGTGAAACACTCGAGCCGGTCATCGATACCGGGACCGTGCTGGTGGACGCCAGCAACGCCGCCGAGTACGTCGGCAGCTGATCACCGCACCACCGAAGCCGCCCGTGCCCCCGAGGCGCGGGCGGCTTCGTCGTTCCCGGCACCGCGGGGACGCGCCGGGATGCGCTAGCGGAGCCGGCTGCTGAGCCGCGCCAGGGTCGGCACGGAGCGCATGCCCGGTCCCTCCACGAGCAGGCTTGACGCGGCAGCGCCGAGGTGCAGATCACGGCCGCGCAGCTGCGCATCGGCACCACCGACCAGGCGCGCCGCCACCAGGCCCGCCAGCATCGTGTCGCCGGCCCCCGTCGCATCCACCTCATCACTCGACGGGATGCTGGGATAGGCCCGCGCCCCCGTGATCCGACCCGCCTCGAAGCGGAGGAGCATGCCGCCCAAGAGGCCGGCGGTCAGCAGCATGTCGCAGCGTGGGCCCAGCCACGACCCGATCCGGCGCAGCTGAAGGTCGGCCGGGATGTCATGACGACTGGCGGCGAGGATGTCGGCGCGCGCCAGGAAGGGTGAGGGACCGGGCCGCCGGGGGCGCACGCGCTCGCCCGCGACCAGGTGCCGAAGGATGCCCTGCCAGCCGAAGGCGACGCAGGCGCCCGCGGACGGTGCGCCCACCCACTCGTCGGGGAGCTCGGACGCGATGGGCGCGAACACCCACGCCGGGGCGTTGCGCCAGGTGTCCGGCAGCGCCGCCACCGGCACCGGGTCGCTGGCGGAGCCGCAGGTCTGGATGCGGCCCGAGAGCGTCTCCACGTTGGTGAAGACGGGGCCGCGCGCCAGCGGCACCGCCACGATGTCCGCGCCCGCATCCCGGATCATGTCGAGCTCGTGAGCCCCGGCGGCCTCCGCGTCGATGCCCAGCACGACCGCGGTGCGCAGGCCCAGGCGCGCCAGCGCCAGTGCACCGAAGGTCACGCCGCCGCCCAGCATCCAGCCTCGCGGATCCTCGCCGCTGAGATCGCGGGTAGCGGCTCCCACCACCACCACATCCGGAGCCCTCATCGACGTTCACTCCCTGGCGTCGCTCCAGCCTGTCCCGCCGGCTGGCTGCGTGGCTGAGAAGCCTATACTCGGGAGCGTGAAGACGCGCGACGGAGATGCACCGCTCTACTACTTCTACGAGCTCCACGAAAGTGACACCGACCTCTACGCCGACGTGCTCCTGGCGCACGACACCGAGTTCGACGAGGCGGAGTTCCTCGACCTGGTCCTGGAGGCTCGCGAGCGGGTCATCGGGGGCTACAGCCAGGACTCGCTGATCGAGGCGGTGGCGGCCGAGCTGGCTGAACGGGCCGGCTTCGTGGTCATCGACGACTCGCAGCTGCGCGTCGCGGTGAACGTCTCAGCGGAACAGGACGGCACGTTCGTGGCCGAGATGGACCAGATGGGTCGAGTCGGCAGCGGCAGTGCTGACTTCCGGACGCTGCTCGTCGACGTGGAGCCCGATGATGCCGCCTGGGGCGTGGCCGACGGCACGCGCGTCAAGGACGATCGACTCGGGGAAGACTGAGCCCTAGACGTTGAACAGCACCTCGATCACGTCGCCGTCCTGCACCTGGTAGGTCTTGCCCTCCGAGCGCAGCTTGCCCTGTCGCCTGGCCTCTGCCATCGAGCCCAGCTCCAGCAGGACCTCCCAGCCCACGACCTCGGCGCGGATGAAGCCACGGGCGAGGTCGGTGTGGATGGTGCCGGCCGCGTCGACCGCGGAGGCGCCCCGGCGCACGGTCCAGGCGCGGGTCTCGTCCTCGCCGGCGGTGAAGAAGCTGATCAGGCCCAGTAGGTGATAGCTGGCGCGGATGACACGCTCCATGCCGGAGCCCTCCAGGCCGAGGTCATCACGAAAGGCCTGCGCCTCCTCCTCATCCAGCTCGCCGATCTCCATCTCGATGCGAGCCGACAGCGGCACGACCTCCGTCCGTGCGTGCTCGATGGAGGCCCGCAGCTCGGCCGCCATGGTCTCGGCGCGTGCGAGGTCTGACTCACCCACGTTGAGCAGCACCAGCACCGGCTTCTCGGTCAGGAAGCGAAAGCCCCGGATGCGCAGGGAGTCATCGTCGGTGAGATCCAGGTCGCGGATCGGTCGGCCCTCCGTCAGCGCCGGCAGGATCCTCTCGAGCACCACGAGCTCGCGCTCGTTGGCCTCTTTCTCTGCTGCTGTGCCGTGGCGTCCCGACTGGCGCAGCTTCTCCACGCGCTTCTCGACCACGCCCAGGTCGGCCAGCGTGAACTCCAGCTCCAGCTGCTCGACGTCGCGTGCCGGGTCGATGCTCAGCAGCGGGTGCGGCACGGCGCCGTGCTCGAAGGCGCGCACCACGTGCAGCAGGGCGTCGGCGTTGCGCAAGCGTGCCAGCTGGTCGGCTGGGATGTCCGCGTGCGGCTCGCCCGCGGCGCTGGTCGCTGCCCCCGGCAGATCGACGTAGGTGACGTCGGCCGGTATCTCCTTCCTCGGCTTGAAGAGCTCGGTCAGTCGCGTCAGGCGCTGGTCGGGCACCTTCACCACGCCGGTGTTGACGGTGAGCCCGCCGAAGCCGCCGGTCTCGGCGGCCCCTCGCGTGAGCGAGTTGAAGACGGTCGTCTTGCCCGAGCGCGCCAGGCCGACGATGGCGATCTGCATGTGCTAGTACCCCGCCTGCGGGTCCACCAGGTTGAGCATCTCGTCGCCGGCCCGGTAGCGCGCGAGGTTGTCGCAGAAGAGCTCGATGCTGCGATCGAGGACCCGCCCGCTCGACCACGAGGTGTGCGGCGTGATGATGAGGCCCGACACGTCCCACAAGGGCGAGCTCGCCGGCAGCGGCTCCTCCCAGATGGTGTCAAGGACCGCGCCCTCGAGGGGTCCGGAACGCAACGCCCGCAGCAGTGCGCGCTGATCGATGAGGTTTCCGCGCGCCACGTTGATGAGCCACGACCCGGGCTTCATCTGGGCCAGCCGTGGCCCGTTCATGAGCCGCTCGGTCTCCGCCGTCAAAGGCACCGCCAGCACCACGAAGTCCGACTCGGCCAGCAGCTCAGGCAGCCGATCATGGCTGAGGATGCGGTCGATGCCTTCGGGGATGGGCTGGTCGAGGTCCCTGCGTTCGTCGGGCTCCTTGCGCGTGGCGATGACGCGCGCACCGAAGGCGAGGGCCAGCCTGGCGACGTTGCGACCGATGGAGCCGAGACCGACGATGCCGATGGTGACCTGGCGCAGCTCCCGGGCGGGCAACGGCTGCCAGGTTCGCTCGCGCTGCAGCTCGAGTAGCTCGGGCAGTCGCCGCAGCAGCGCCAGGATCATCATCAGCGTGTACTCGGCGATGGGCTCGCTGAAGACGCCGCGGGCGTTGGTGATGATGAGCCCGCGCTCGGCCGCGTTGCCCGAGAGGACGCGCTCGACGCCAGCCGTCGCCGAGTGCACCCAGCGCAGATCCGGGCTGCGAGCCAACAGGCGTTCGAACGTCGCGCTGGGCAGGGGCCCCCGCAGCAGCACCTCGACGTCGTCGAGCGGGCCATCCGACAGGCCCTCGAGTGACACGTTGACCAGCCGCGCACCAGGCGCCGCGGCGCGGATGCGCGCCAGGTCCTCCTCGCGATAGCGGGCTGACAGGATCGGTGTCAAGGCGATGGCGGCGGGTTCGCGTCCACGACGAGCGTCGTTGGCCATCAGCGCGCCCCGGCGCCCAGCGCCTGCGGTGTCACGCGCCGGACCCATTCACCCGGATGGTCCATCTCCTGCTCGGTCGGCAGTGCCGCGGGCCCGTCCCAGAGGTGCTCGATGGCGACCGGTCCGCCGGCTCGGTAGACGCCTGCGACGAAGCGCTCCCCGCGGCGGTACTGCTCGAGCTTGATGTCCATGCCGGTCAGGCGCGCCATGAGCCGGTCGATGGCCCGGCGACGCCCTCCGCGCCGGGCGTCGAACCGACGCCGGATGCCTGCCACGTCCGGGAGCAGGTCGGCACCGACCTCGTCCATGACCCAGTCGCTGAAACCTTCCATCAGGCTCATCACCAGCTGGGTCTCGCGGAACAGCGCCCGCTGCTCGGGGCCCAGGAGCCCGCGCACGGACCGCTCCGAGGCGACGGTCCGCCAACGACGTACCAGGTGGGCGAGACCGTGGCGCTGCAGGCGTCGGGTCTCGCGTGCGAAGAGCGCGACCTGCTGCTCGATGCGGCTGCGCAGGTACGGCCGCAACCAGGGATGAGCCTCCAGCTCGAAGGCGTGTGTGGTTTCGTGCAACGCCACCCACAGGCGGAAGTCATCCACGGGCACGTCGATCGCCCGTGCCGTGGCACGGATGTTCTCCTCCACGTAGAGCAGGCGGCCGGGCTCCTGCTCGGCCGAGAGCAGCGCCACGTCGTACTGGCCCAGCACACGTGCACCGAGATAGCCCAGCAGGAACCCGATCTGTCCGGTGGTCAGCAGCCGGTTGGTGGCCGCGGCCACGCTGCCCCTGACGATGTCCCCCGGACGCGCCGGCAGCAGGTGTGGCTCGAGGTGTCGGATGAGCGCCTTGAAGGTATCCATGTTGGCCGCGGCCCACTCTTCGCGGCTGACGACCGCGTGCCGTTCGACCACGCCCGGCAAGGGCGCCCCGAGGCGCCGCTCGAGGAGCGGGACGACACGATCCATGTGACGAGCGTAGGCCGTGGCGGCCGCCTGGAGCTGCCGTGGCGTCAGCCGGCCCGGCGTGCGTTGCAGGCGCGCCCGCGCGATGCGTTCGGCCCGCTGCCAGTCCACCAAACCGCGCGGGGTATTGGCGGTCGCCCGGGTGGCGATGGCCCGCACGGTCACACCCAGGCCGAGGGCGACGCCGACACGCAAGGTGCGGCTGGCCCGAAGCCGGTTGGCGGCGGTGGTCAGCGTCATCCGCTCATCCTCAGCCCGACACGACCAGCGACCAGGGGGTGTCGCGTTGGGCTGGCTTGGCCCAGGGTGACCTGCTCGATGACCCCGGGCGGCTCCCCGAAGAGTCGCGCTGCCGTCTGCTCGAACGCTCTGACGTCGCCCGTGGTGAGCAGCAGGTGCCGGCCCGGCGAGGCGTTCCTTGTGCCAAGACCGTGGACCTCGATGAGGCTGGCGAGGGCACTGGCGGTGGCCGAAGCTGAGTCGATGACCGCGATGTCCTCGCCGACGACCCGGCGGATGGCCGCTCCCAGCAGTGGGTAGTGGGTGCAGCCCAGCAGCAGTGTGTCGATGCGTGCTTCGGTGTCCATGGGGAAGATGAAGGCCGGATCGGCCTCGACGGATGGGACGTCGCCGGCCATCTGTCGGCCAAGCAGCGGTGCCAGCGAACGCCGCACCGCGGCGTCCACATCAGGCCCGTGGAGTAGGCCGGCCTCCACCAACGGCACCAGCTCCGGAGTGGCGTGCTCGTACACGTGCACGAATGGGTCCTCTTCGCCGATGGCCTCGAAGTACGCGTGCGATCGCACGGTCGCAGGCGTGGCGATGACCCCGACGGCGCGGGTGCGGGTGGCCAGCGCCGCGGCCGTCGCGCCCGGCCGGACTACGCCGAGGATGGGCAGGGCATAGCGGCGACGCAGCAGGGGCAGGGCGACAGCGGTGGAGGTATTGCAGGCCACGACGATGGCCTTCACGTCGCGTCCGGCGAGCTCGTCGAGGCACTCGGTGCTGAAACGTACGACCTCGTCGTCTGGGCGCGAGCCATACGGCGTCCGCTCGTTGTCGCCCAGGTAGACCGTGTCCTCGGCGGGCAGCCGGCGGCCGACCTCGCGCAAGACGGTGAGCCCGCCCACCCCGGAGTCGAAGAAGCCGATGGGTCGAGCGTCACCCATCGGCGTCAACTGGGCGACTGTGCCAGGGATGGCGCAACAGCGGCCCTGACCGGCGTCGGGCCGGACTGCTGAGTCAGGCGTTGTACCACGGCCAGCATCTGCTGGCTGACCATGGCCTTGGGCTGCGCCAGCACGAAGGGCACACCCTCCGCCGTGGTGGACTTCACCAGCTGCTGGTCGTCCGGGATGGCGATGTCAGGCAGACGACCCAGCTCCGCGCCCATCTGTTCGGGCTGCATGCCGGGGGCCCCGGCGCGGTTGACCAGCAGCATCATCTTCTGCGGGGGCATGCCAGCGGCGATGAAGGCCTGACCCGCGAGACGCGCGGCACGCACGGAGTTCCGGTCGGGTGTGACCACGCTGATGATGCTGTCTGCATCATCGAGGTAGGCGAGCGTGATATCGGTCACCGCAGGCGGGGCATCGATGACCACCACGTTGTAGATGCGTCGCAGCAGCGAGATCACCTTCTCCACGTCGCGGGCGGTGATCATGTCCGCTTGCTCGACGCGTGGCGGTGCAAGCAACAGGTCGATGCCGGAAGGATCGCGCCACAACACCGAGGCGAGGTCGCTCTCAGCGATCCGGTCGGTCGGGAGCTGCAGGATCGAGGGAGCCGTGTCGGGGACCCGCAGCAGGCCGCGCAGGTCACCGAACTGCATGTCGCCGTCGATGAGCACCACGCGCACGCCCGGCATCTGGCCGAAGGTCACGGCCAGGTTGTAGGCGATGGTGGTGCGGCCCACGCCACCCTTGCCGGAGTAGACGACGTACGAGCGCGACATGGCGCTGGGCGAGGTAGCACGGTAGCGGGCGTTCGAGCGGTTGAGCGCGTTCATCAGCTCGTAGCCCGAGAACGGCATCGACAGCACCTCGGTGATGCCCATGCCCTCCCCTGCCTTCACCGGTTTCTGCGGGACGGTGACGATGATGATGGGGATGCGCAGGCCGGCGTGGCGAACCTGCTCGGCGACATCGAGGCCGTTCACCTTGCCCTGCAACAGGGCATCGACCATCAGCGCATCGGGTCGCAGCTCGCGGATCTGATCCATGGCCTTTCGACCGTCGGTGACGGTGTCGAGCAGACGGACCTGCTTCTGGTGCTGCAGGAGGTTGCGCACGTACTGGGACACCTGCGGAACGTCCTCGACGAGGAGCAGGCGGATCTGGTCGTCGGTGGCCACGGTTCGACTATACCAATCGTGCTACGAGGATGGCCCGCTGACTTCCGGCATCGTACGGGGTGAGCAGATGGTCCCCCCAGACCTCTACGCTCCCGAAGCCGGCCTCGCGTGCCAACCGGCAGAGGTCCTCGGCTGAGACGAGATGGAGCAGGTCGACCCTGGAGACGCGTGACACGGGCCCGCCATCAGGCGGCGTCCACTCGAACAGCTGGGTGAGGCGGAGCGTGCCGGCGTCGGGATCGTGATCGGCCACGATGGTCTTGCTGACCTGCTCGCCCGTCGCCGGGTCCTGGCGCAGCCACTCGTGCTGCACGCGGCGGTCGTAGCGCTCGAGCTCGGCGTCGTCGGGGGTGCCCACCTCCACCACCGCGATACCGCCTGGCCGCAAGCTCGCCGCCATGGTTGCCAGGATGGCACGCCGAGCATCGTCGTCTCCAGCCAGCAGGAACGTGTTCACCGCGATGAGCGCCAGGCCGAAGCGCGGCTCCGGCTGGAGCTCGCGGTAGTCGCCTTCGCGGAGCCGCAGGCGTCCCGGCTCGAGCTGGCCCCTGACGTCATCCCACGCGGTCTGGGCACGCTGCAGCATCGCCCGGTCGATGTCGATGCCGACGACCTCATACCCGGCGAGCGCCAGGGGGATCGCCAGCCGGCCGCTGCCGACGCCCAGCTCGAGGACTGGCCCGCCGGCCTCGTGTGCCAACCGCTGATAGAGCTCGGCGTCGTAGCCGATGTCGAGGAAGTCGAGGTCGTAGTAGCGCGCCAGTCGCTGGGATCGCTGCTCGACAGCGATGGATCCTTGGCTGCCGACAGCGGCGTGGTCGTTCGGCGAGTGCTTCATGGGGCAGGCTCCATCGTGGCTCCATTGTGCGCCAGTGGGTCACCCGTGACGCAGACTGAAGGCGACCTCGACGAGGATGGCGCCAACGATGAGGAACAGCAGCACCGGCAGCGTGACCACGTCGATGGCGCGCAACACCACGAGGATGGTGATCACCAGGCCGGCCAGCCCGCTCCGGCGCCCCGCCGTGACCACAGCGCCCGGCGTGGTCCGGCTGGCCGACCACAGCAGGGGCCAGACCGTGAGAGCCGCGGCTGAGCCGAGCGCGAGCGCGCCCAGCAACTGTGCCGCGGCATCCTGCTCGGGCGAGATGGTGGTGAAGACGAGCGCTACCAGCAGCCAGGCTGCGATGGCGGCGCCCACGAGGACGAGCGTGACGGTGCGATCCCGGGCTGACACCGGCCGGAGTGTAGCCCCGCTCTCACGGCGCCGCCGGGCAGATGCGTCGGTAGGGGCACCAGTCGCAGGCGGGAAAGCCCGGTGCGGCCTCGAACTCCCCGGCACGGATGCCTGCCGCTGCCCGCGCGACCTTCTCGCGCGCCCCCCCCAGCTGGCGCTCGGTGGGGCTGACGCGACCGACCACGTCACCCTCGAGGAAGTGCAGCTCGACCGCGTCAGGCCGCCGCCCGTGCTCGGCCTCCCTTGCGAGTGCGTACAGCTGCAGCTGCAGCGAGCTGCGGGCCCGCTGGCGAGCCCGGGCCGGGTCTCGAG